>JACZWN010000172.1 GCA_022572105.1 Pseudomonadota bacterium
CCACGCGGGGGAACTTGTCTCGCGCGGGGGGCGGGCGCCGGTCCTACTGCACCAGTTTCGGGCCCTTCATCTCGACCGCGCTGACTTCGGGCAGGACGCCGAGGCGGCGGGCGACCTCCTGGTAGGCCTCCTCGACCTTGCCCATGTCGCGCCGGAAACGGTCCTTGTCCAGGCAGTCGTTGGTCTTGACGTCCCAGAGCCGGCAGGTATCCGGGCTGATCTCGTCGGCCACGACGATGCGCATATCCTCGTCCTCCCACAGCCGCCCGAACTCCAGTTTGAAGTCGATCAGTTTCAGCCCGACCCCGAGGAACAGGCCGGACAGGAAGTCGTTCACCCTGAGCGCCATTTGGACCATGTCGTCCAGGTCCTGGGTCCCGGCCCAGCCAAAGGCGGTGATGTGCTCCTCCGAGACCATGGGGTCGCCGAGCTTGTCGTTCTTCAGGTTATACTCGATGATCGGGCGCGGCAGTTGGCTGCCCTCCTCGAGCCCGAGGCGCTTGGCGATCGAGCCGGCGGCCACGTTGCGCACCATGACCTTGATCGGGATGATCTCGACCTCGCGGATCAGTTGCTCGCGCATGTTGAGGCGGCGCACGAAATGGGTCGGGACCCCGATCTCGCCCAGGCGCACCATGAGGTACTCCGAGATGCGGTTGTTGAGCACGCCCTTGCCCGTGATAATGCCCTTCTTCTTGTTGTTGAAGGCGCTCGTGTCGTCCTTGAAGTACTGGACCAGCGTACCTGGCTGGGGGCCTTCGAACAGGACCTTGCCCTTGCCTTCGTAGATCCGCCTGCGTCGCATCCCGCCACTCCTGACCGGGGTCCGAAGTCCCCGGACTCCGGACCTCCCGGTCCCAAAAATTCAACCCGTTCCATATAGCAGAGCCTGGAGGACAAGACAATCGCGGCGGCACGGGGCCAGCCCTCACGGCAGGGTATTAGGTATTTGCACCCAACCCCATAGGCCAACTTATGCCGGCAAGATATGAAATTACCGAGGCGATTGGCTTATTCTGTTATTTAATGGGTCCTTGTTCCTGTTTAGCTCCGGTCTCGATCGGCGGGCAAAGGATGGCGGCGAAATGGGTCCGTATCAAGGAGGCTTGGTATTAAAAAAGGGCCAGTTTCTTATAGCGGGTCTGGTCCGGGCGGCCGGCGGCGAAGTGCCAGACCGGCCGGTTGGGCGGCTCGCGCAGGCTCTTGGGCGGGCCGGGCAGGGCGATCAAGGAGCTCGAGACCGTGCCGAAGCCGACCTCGGTGACGATGGTCATGGCGGCCAGCGGGTCGGCGCTTCTGGCTGGCTCCCGGCTGCGCAGGAGCTTGGCCCAAGAGCCCCACTTGCCGGCCTTGGGATCGGGCGGCGTGGCCGCCTCGAAGCGCGCCAGGTAGGCGCGGACGCGCGCGCTCTCTGGGTCGTTGCGGTCGTGCGCCGTGATCATGGAGAGCCCGGCGGGCAACTCGAAGGCCTCGACCCGCGCCGCCGCGCCGCCGCCCGCATCCGCGCCCAGGTTGCGCAGCCAGAAAGCGTCGCGGTTGTCGGCGATCACCAGGTTGAAGCTGCGGTAGGCGGCCGGGTCGAGCCGCGACAGATAGGTCGCCGCGGCCGAGGCGTCGGCGTGATCGAGCGCCTCGAGCACCAGCTCGCCGCGGCTGCGCTTGCCGGCCTCGGGGCCGAGCGAATCCACGCGGTTGAGCACACCGGCCAGCACGCCGTGGTCGTTCAAGCCGAGCCAGGAGCCGCCCGCGGTCTCATCGAGCCCGGCCACCACCTCGGGCCGCTCGGGCCAATGCCGGCCGGGCGGCCGCCAGGGCCGGTCCAGCATTTCGTCCCGGTTGGCCGCGAACACGAGCGGCCAGGGATGGCCGGGGCGGCGCAGGATAACCACGGTGCACATGTCGGTCTCGGGCGCTTGCGGCCTTCCGGCACTGTTCCTATCTGTCTGGTGAGGCTATAAGGAGCCCCGCGATATCACCCCGAGGCGCGGATGGCAACGCGCAAAGACCAGGGAGGCCCCGAGCCATGACCACGTTCGACAAACGCGAAAAAGTCTTCGAGGACAAGTACAAGCACGACCAGGAACTGCAGTTCAAGGTCGAGGTGCGGCGCAACAAGCTGCTCGGGCTGTGGGTGGCGGAGCTGCTGGGCCTTTCCGGGGCGGACGCAGAGGCCTACGCCAAGGAGGTGGTCAGGGCCGATTTCGAGGAGCCGGGGGATGCCGACGTGATCCGCAAGATCCAGGGCGACGCCGCGCCCAAGAACCTCGACCTGAGCGAGCACCGAATTCGCAAGAAGATGGACGAGCTGACGGCGGTCGCGAAAGAGCAGATCATGACGGAATAACGCGCCCGAATCGGACCTGGGCACCGAGACGCCCCGCCCGAGCGGTGGGGCGTTTTTGCGTTGGAGCAACCACGGGAAGACACAGCCTCAAGCGTTCCCGAACACCCGCGCGAAGATCGTGTCCACGTGCTTGGTGTGGGCGGCGAGGTCGAAGCAGGCCTCGAGCCCGGCGGCGCCGAGGCGTTCGGCCACCTCCGGGTCGGCCTCGAGATGGCCCAGGAAACCGCCCTCGCCGGCCCAGACCTTCATGGCGGCCGCCTGGACGGCGGCGTAGGCGTCCTCCCGGCTCATGCCGGCCTGGGTGAGCGCCAAGAGCACGCGCTGCGAGTGCACCAGGCCGCCCAGACGCTCCAGGTTGGCGCGCATGGCCTCGGGATAAACCACGAGCTTCTCGATCAGGCCGGCCAGGCGCCCGAGGGCGAAATGCAGCGCGATCGTGGCATCCGGCGCGAACACCCGCTCGACCGAGGAGTGGGAGATGTCGCGCTCGTGCCACAGCGCCACGTTTTCGAGCGCGGGCACGACCGCGGCGCGGACGATGCGCGCCAGGCCCGTCAAGTTCTCGCTCAGGACCGGGTTGCGCTTGTGCGGCATGGCCGAGGAGCCCTTCTGGCCGGGCGCGAAGTATTCCTCGGCCTCGCGCACCTCGGTGCGCTGCAGGTGGCGGATCTCGACGGCCAGGTTCTCGATCGAGCTGGCGATGACGCCCAAGGTGCCGAAGAAGGCGGCGTGGCGGTCGCGCGGGATCACCTGGGTCGAGATCGGCTCGATGGCGAGCCCCATTTTCTCGGCCACGTGGCGCTCGACCGCGGGATCGATGCTGGCAAAGGTTCCGACCGCGCCCGAGATGGCGCAGGTCGCGATCTCCGCGCGGGCGCGCACCAGCCGTTCGCGGCCGCGGGCGAAGGCGGCGTAGTGCCCGGCCAGCTTGAGCCCGAAGGTCGTGGGCTCGGCGTGGATGCCGTGGCTGCGCCCCAGGCAGACCGTGTCCTTGTGTTCCAAGGCGCGGGCCTTGAGCGCGGCCAGGACGCGGTCGAGCTCGGCCAGCAGCAGGTCGCTGGCCTGGGCGAGTTGGACGGCCAGGCAGGTGTCGAGCACGTCCGAGGAGGTCATGCCTTGGTGCACGAAGCGCGCCGGCTCGCCGACGTGCTCGGCCAGGTTGGTCAGGAAGGCGATCACGTCGTGGTGGGTCTCGCGCTCGATCTCGTCGATGCGCGCGACCTCGAAGGCGCCCTTCGCCCGCACCGCCTCGGCCGCCGCCTTGGGGATGACCCCGAGCTCGGCCTGGGCGTCGCAGGCGTGCGCCTCGATCTCGAGCCAGATGCGGTAGCGGTTCTCGGGCTCCCAGATGCGGGCCATTTCGGGCCGGCTGTAGCGCGGGATCATCAAGGCCTCGTGGGTCGAATGGACGGACACGGGGGGGGCGCGGCTCGCGGGGATGCGTTGCCGCACGGATGCGTTGCTGGGCCAAACAAGCCGAGGCGGCACGCCCTGTCAACACCCCTGGCCGAAAGGCAACTCGGCTTCACCGTACCGTGATCCATATTCGGCGCGGCCTGTGCTACAGTCCGCGCGACTGGAGAGCCTGATTATGAACGACAAGAGACTGCTCAGGACCGGGGTCGCCGGCAGCGTGATCGTCGCGCTCTGCTGCGTCACGCCGATTCTGGTCGTGGCCGTAAGCGCGCTCGGGCTGGCCGCGGTCGTCGGCTGGCTCGACTTCGTGCTGTTCCCGTTGCTCGCCTTCTTCCTCGGCCTGACCGCCTATGCGCTGGTTCGCCGGAGGCGCGCGCAGTGATCGAATTGACCTCGGTGCTGACCTGCCCGGTCTGCGGCCACGCCACGGCCGAGGAGATGCCGACCGACGCCTGCATCTATTTCTACGACTGCAAGGGCTGCGGCGCGATCCTCAAGCCCGAGTCCGGCGACTGTTGCGTGTTCTGCTCCTACGGCTCGGTGCCCTGCCCGCCGATCCAGGCGGGTGATGGCTGCTGCGGCTAGCCGGCGATCTTTCGGATCAGGCGGTTGACCTCGGCGGCGGCCTCCATCTGGGGCATGTGGCCGGCGTTCTCGATCATGGTGACCGCGACATTGGCCGGCAGGCCCTCGGCCTGGGCCGGCGGCAGGATGCGGTCCTCGCGGCCCCGGATCACCTGCACCGGCGGCGCGAGCTCCGAGAGCCGCCCGGCCAGCACGGTCCCCTGACGGCCGCCTGGGAAGACCGCCCCGGCGATCGCGCGCAGCGCCGCCTCGACGCCGTCCAGGCGTTTGTACCTGAGCACCTCCTCGACCATGTCGCGGCCGACCGCTTGGGGGTCGGCGAAGAGCATCTGCAGGACCGCCTTCATCTCCTTGCGCCGGCCGGCGGCGATGAAGCCGTCGATATAGGCCCCGTTGATCTCGGGCCCGAGTCCGGCGGAGGCGATCAGCGTCAGGCTGGCCGCCGCCTCCGGGCGACCGAGCGCCAACTCGAGCGCCACCGCCCCGCCCAGGGAATGGCCGACCAGATGGGCGCGGCCGATGCCGAGGGCGTCGAGAAAGGCGCCGAGCGCCCCCGACAGGGTGGCCAGGTCGCCGGCGCCCACGTCCTTGCCCGAGCGGCCGTGGCCGGGCAGGTCGAGGGCGTAGACCGCGTGGGTCTCGGCCAGATCCGTTTGGTTGAACAGCCAGGTGTTGAGGTCGCCGCCGAAGCCGTGGACCAGGACGATCGGCGCGGTCTCGCTGCCCCCGGCGGATTTACCGGCGCGCCGATAGTTGAGCCGCCAGCCCGCGGCCTCGACGATCTCCGGCTCGCTCGCGGGTTCCGTCGCCGCCGCGGCGACGGCGAAAACCGCCTCGAAGCGCGCGACGAAGGCGTCGATCTCGGCCGCCTCGGCCGCCCCGGCGGCGATCACGCCGAGCAGGGCGCCGACCGGCACGGTCTCGCCCTCGGCCACCAGGCGCCGGCACAGCACACCGCCCGCGGGGCTCTCCAGGGCGTTGGTGATCTTGGTCGTCTCGATGTCGACGACCTCGTCGCCGATCCCGAGGCGCGCGCCCTCCTCGACGTGCCAGTCGACCACCATGCCCTCGTCCATGGCGAGGCCCCACTTGGGCATGGTGATCGCTTGCAGCTCGACGGTCATGCGCCGTACCCGACGACCTCGCGGACCGCGGCTTCGATCTTGTCCGGGTTCGGGATGTAGAGGTCCTCGAGCTCGGGGGCGAAGGGCACCGGGGTGTGCGGCGGCGTCACCATCCGGATCGGCGCCTTGAGCGCGCCGAAGGCCTCCTGCGAGACCAGCGCCGAGATGTCGGTGGCCATGTTGCAACGCGGGCTGGCCTCGTCGACGACCACCAGGCGGCCGGTCTCCTCGACGCTCTCCAGGATGCTGTCGGTATCGAGCGGCGAGGTGGTGCGCGGGTCGATCACCGTGCAGCCGATGCCGTCCTTCTCCAGCTTGTCGGCGACCTGGTTGGCGAACTGCACCATGCGCCCGATCGCCACCACGGTCACGTCCCCGCCCTCGCGGGTCAGGTTGGCCTCGCCGAAGGGGATGGTGTAGGGCTCGTCCGGCACCTCCTCCTCGTCGTCGTACATGACCTTGTGCTCGAAGAAGATGACCGGGTCGTCGTCGCGGATCGACTGGATCATCAGGCCCTTGGCCTCGTAGGGCGAGGACGGGATCACGACCTTGAGGCCGGGCACGTGGGTGAAGATCGGGTACAGGCATTGGCTGTGCTGGCTGGCGGCCCGGAAGCCGGCGCCGTACATGGTGCGTATGACCAGCGGCGTTACGGCATTGCCGCCGAACATGTAGCGGAACTTGCCGGCCTGATTGTAGATCTGGTCGAAGCAGACGCCCATGAAATCGACGAACATCAGCTCGGCGACCGGGCGCAGGCCGGTGGCCGCCGCCCCGGCGGCCGCGCCGATGAAGGCGCTCTCGGTGATCGGCGTGTCGAGCACGCGCTCGCGGCCGAATTCCGGCATCAAGCCCTTGGTCACGCCGAGCACGCCGCCCCAGGCGTCGTCCTCGCCGGGCGCGCCCATTCCGCCGGAATTGTCCTCGCCCATCACGATGACCGTGGGATCGCGGCGCATCTCCTGGGCCAAGGCCTCGTTGATCGCCTGGCGATAGGATTTCTTCGACACGGCATCGCCCCCTTTCAGTAAGACGCGTAGACGTCGGTCAGCAGATCCTCGGATGTCGGCGCCGCGGCGCTGGCCGCGCCGGCCACGGCGGCGTCGATGAGGACCGCGACCTCGCGCTCGATCGCGTCCAGTTGCTCCGGCTCCAGGAGTCCGGTTTCGGTCACCCGGGTGCGGAACGCCCGCAGGCAGTCCCGGTCGCGCCGCAAGGCCTCGACCTCGCCCTCGGCGCGGTAGGCCATGGCATCGCCCTCGAAGTGGCCGTAATGCCGGTCGAGCTTGACGTGGAGCAGGCTCGGCCCGTCGCCGGCGCGGGCCCGCTCGACCGCCTCCCGGGCGGCATCGTAGACGGCGAAGAAGTCGTGCCCGTCGACCTCCCGGCCGGGCATGCCGAAGGCCTCGGCGCGCTTGGTCTGGCTGCCGCCGACCGCCCAGGCGCTCGCCGTCGTTTCCGCGTAGCCGTTGTCCTCGACCACGAATATGGCCGGCAGGTTCCAGACCTGCGCGAGGTTGTAGGATTCGAGCGTCGTGCCCTGGTTGGAGCCGCCGTCGCCGACGAAGGCGACCGCGACGCCGCCGGTCTTCAGCGTCTTGGCGCTGAGCGCGGCGCCGCAAACCAGCGGCGGGCCGCCGCCGACGATGCCGT
>JACZWN010000173.1 GCA_022572105.1 Pseudomonadota bacterium
GAAATAGTGCACGTCCTCGTGCGCCGGCAGGATCAGACCGGGATCCACCTGCAACCGCTCGGCCAGCGCCGCGCAGAAGCGGGCGGCCGTGCCCGCGTCGGCGGTGTCGCGGTCGTCGTCGGAAGCGAGCAGCGCCGGGTCGCGCCAGACCGGTTCGCCGTCGGCGCGCCAGTGGGCGTGCAGCGCCCAGCGCGGCAGTTGCTCGCCGGGGTAGTGCTTGCCCGTGGCATATTGCAACGCGGCCCCCGGCGACCACAGCGCGGCGAGCCTGCGGATCAACGCGTCGTCGGGGTCGAACTTTGCCATTACGCCTCTTGGCTTTCGACGAGCGTAGCGGCCATGGCCTCCAGCGCCATCAGGTAGCCGCGCGCGCCGAAACCGCAGATCACCCCTTGCGCCGCCTTGGAGACGAAGGAGTGATGCCGGAAGTCCTCGCGCTTGTGGATGTTGGACAGATGCACCTCGATGAGCGGCAGGTCGGCCGCCAGTAGCGCGTCCAGGATCGCGACCGAGGTATGGGTGTAGGCGCCCGGGTTCATGATGATGCCGTCGGCGGCGCCGCGCGCCTGCTGAATCCAGCCGACCAACTCGCCCTCGCCGTTCGACTGGCGGCACTCGACCTCGAGGCCCAGCTCCTCGGCGCGCGCGCGGCAGGCCGCGTCGATGTCGTCCAGCGTGGCCGTGCCGTAGACCTCCGGCTGGCGCGTGCCCAGCATGTTCAGGTTGGGTCCGTTCAGAATCAGGACTTTCGGCGCCTTGGCCACCCGCGGTCCCCCATCGTCAGCCACCCGCAGTCGTCAACATCGGCCAAGGGTTAGCATAGCCCGCCGCGCGGGTGCAATGCACACCGGTGCGTCGGGTTCCGGCCGGTTGGACCCCGGCCGCCTTGGGCCACGGCGCCGGGCGTGTCGGTTCAGCTCTGCTTGGCGCGTGCCGCGGCAACCAGGCGCTTGAGCGTCGACAGATCGACCGCGCCGGGCACCAGGGCGTCGCCGATCACGAAGGCGGGCGTGCCGTTGATGTCGAGCGCGCGGGCCAACTCGTGGTTACGGCGGATCATGGCGTCGATTTCTTCGGACTGCATGTCCTTCTGCAGCCGCTCGACGTCCAGTCCCACGGTGCGCGCGATCTGGCGGATGTGCGGGTCGCTCATGTCGCCCGGCTCGGTCATCAGCGCCCAGTGGAATTCCTCGTATTTGCTCTGCTTGGCCGCGGCGAGCGCGGCGCGTGCGGCCTGAATCGATTGCGGGCCCAGGATCGGGAACTCCTTCATGACCAGGCGGATCTGGCCATCGTCTGCGACCACTTTCTTGACCGCGTTGGCCACGCGCCGGCAGTAGGGGCAGCGATAGTCGAAAAACTCGACGATCGCCACGTCGCCCGCCGGGTTGCCCATCACCGGCGTATCCGGGTCCTCGGTCAGCGCCGCGCGATAGTCGATTACCGTCTGCTGGCGGCGTTGTTCCTTGGCCACCCGCTGGTTCTCTTGATAGGCGGTGAGCGACTGGACGAGCACCTCGGGATGCTCGATCAGGTAGTCGCGGACGATCTGCTCGATGCCCTGGACCTGGTCCGGCGCGAAGCCGCCCGGCAGGCTCTGCTCCTGGGCCGCGGCCGGCCCGGAGAGGGTCGGGGAGAACGCCAGGGCGAGCGCAACCCCCGCCATCGCGACGGCCCGCTGGAGCGACGGCATTCCCGCCAGAGCTGTCCTCGCCATTTTCACCTCCTGGGTCGGCTGCCGGCGCGTGGCTGCGCCGAGCCGCAGTGATCCATAGCGGGGCCGGGTTAAGATCCGGTATCCGAATGCAGTCATAACGTCTTGCCGCCGATCGGGCAAATCACGGCTCCTTTTACCGCCGCTTGGCCATGCGGGCGGCGGTTTTCTCGATGTCGGCGGCGCGCAGCCAGCCGGCCGAGTTCTCGGCCAATATCTTCTGGGCGCGGAACGCCTGATCGCGCGCTTCCCGGGGCTTGCCGCGCGCCAATGCGCCCTCGGCCAGCGCCAAGGCGGTCAGGCCGACGTCGCCGTGCCGGCCGTGGGCGATCGCCGAGAGGCGCCAGGCGAAGGAGTTGTCGGGCTCGCGGCGCAGGGTCTCGGCCAAATGGCCGAGCGCCTTCCGGTCGAACGCCGGGTCGTTCATCTCGATCATCACCTGGGCCAGGCCCAGGCGCAGTTGCGGCGAATCCGGCAGCAGGCGCACGGCCGCCTCGTACGCGGGCAAGGCCTCGGCGATGCGGCCGTTCTCGAACAGCATCTGACCCTTGAGCTCGCGGAAGTAGGGATCGTCGGGGCGATCGGCGATCAGCCTCGCGGTTCGCTCGAGGGCAGTCGTCAGGTCGGATTTCCGGTAACTGGCGATCGCCCGGGCATAGCGCGCGGGCAGGCTGTGGTCGCTCTCGGGGTAGCGCCGCAGGACTTGCTCCATGGGCTGCAGGAAGCCGACGAGCTTGGCGCGCATGCGGGCGTGCAGCACCACGAAGCCCGGGTTCGCCGGCGTGGTGGCATAGGGGGAGACGCGCACCTGTTCCTCCAGGAAGGCTACCCGGTCCCGGGTCAGCGGATGGCTCCTGAGATAAGGGTCCTGATTGGCGCGCAGCAGCACCTCCTGGCCACTCATGATGCGCATGAACTCGAGCAGGCCGCGCGGCGACTGGCCGGTGCCGTTGAGCAGGCGGACCGCCGCCTGATCGGCCGCGGTCTCCTGGCTGCGCGTGTATTTGAGCAGGCCCTTGAGCGCGAGTTCCTGGCCGCCGGCGATCACCGCCAAGGCGATGTCGGGGCGTCCGGTCGCGAGCGCCGCCGCCAGGCCGAGGGCATAGGACGCGATCACGCCCTGGGTCGAGCGGCGTATGCTCGCGCCCCGGGTCGCCGTATGGCCGCCGGCCAGGTGACCGGTTTCGTGCGCGATCACGCCGATCAACTGAAGCGGGTCGTCGGTGCGCATCAAGAGCCCGGTATTGATGAACATGTTCAGGCCGGGCGTCACGAAGGCGTTCAGCTGCGGATCGTTCACCAGATAGACGTCGATCGCCTTGGGATTCAGTCCGGCGGCGTGGAACAGTGGCGTTGCGTAGGCGCGGATGATATTTTCCACCTCCGCATCGCGGATGAACCGTATCGTCTTCGCCTTGCCCAGGGCCGGACTCACCGCGACCAGGACCATGGACAAGGCGAGCGACAGGGCGGCTATCAAGGAGGCTTTAGGTTTGCGCAACGTTTTGAACCCGTTTGGTTTGTCTACACCTAAACATATAGCATCCCGGTTTCAATGTGCCTTGGCCCGGTTCACGACTTCGTTAGCCGGGCCAGGAGTGGCATCATACCAAAGGTCCTTGATAATGACCCATAGAGATCGGGCAGGCGATCCGTCGGGCCACCGGGCGGGCCACCGGGCGGGCCACCGGGCGGGTAGCAGGGAAGCCGCGGGTCCTGCGGGACATCGTCAAGGCTTTCCGGCGCCCGCCGGCGGTTCGCCCACGCGATCGGAACGGCGGTTTCCCAAGGCTTTCGGACGGCCCAATGCTTTTGGACGGGGCGCATGGCTTGCGATGTCCCGCATCGCTACGCCGCGCGCTCCTGGCCGAAAGCCTTGGGAAGCCATCTCTAAGGGTCATTATCAAGGACCTCTGGTATTAGCCGCTTGCCTCCTCCTGCTCGGTGCTTGCGCCGACCGGGCGCCGGGCACCTTCGCGCCGGTCGAGGGCTTCGCCGGGCTCGTCACCGGTGACGAGCCGCGCGCGGTGGTCATCGGGCGCGAGATCCTCGGCAACGGCGGTACGGCGGTGGATGCCGCGGTGGCCATGTACTTCGCCATGGCGGTCACCTTGCCCTCGCGGGTTAGCCTGGGCGGCGGCGGTGTCTGCGTGCTGTTCCAAAGCGACGAGAAAAAGGGCCACAGCATCGAATTCATGGCGCGCGCGGCGCCCTCGGGCGGCATGGTCCCGTCCGGCATGCGCGCCATGGCGGCGCTGCACGCCCGCTACGGCGCCCTGCGCTGGGAGATCCTGCTGTCGCCGGCCGAATCGCTGGCCCGCTTCGGTCACGCGGTCAGCCGGTCCTTCGAGAAGGATCTGGCGGCCGCGGCGCGGATCATCGCCGCCAATCCGGATCTCGAGCGTGTCTTCACGGCGCGCAGCGGACGTTTGGCGCGTGCCGGCGACCGCATCGTCCAGATCGAGCTCTCGGGCGTGCTCAGCGGGATTCGCCAGCAGGGCGCGGCCTATTTGTACAGCGGCCCCTTCGCGCGCCGCCTGGCCGAGGCCTCGAGCGCGGTCGGCATGCCCTTGACCGCCGAGGACGTGCGCCGCAGCCTGCCCAGGGTGACCGACGCGGTGAGCGTGCCCGCCGGAAATGACGTGGCCTTCTTCGCGCCGCCGCGCGCGACCGGCGGGGTGGTGGCGGCGCAGATGTGGCGCATCCTAACCGAAGTCGAGCCTTTCGAGGATGCCGCGCCGGAGACTCGTCCGCACCTCTTCGCCGAGGCGGCGCTACGCGCCTTCGCCGAGCGCGCCCGCTGGATGGAGCGGGACGGCTCGAGCCGGGAGCCGCTCGCGGACCTGGTAGCGGAGGAACGGGTCGAGCGGATCATGGCGGACTACGACGCCGGGCGCCATACGCCGGCAAGCCGCTTCTCGCCGGCGCCACCCGTGGTCTCCACGCAGGCCTATTCCGCCGGCTTCGTGATCGGCGACCAGTGGAGCAACGCGGTCGCCTGCAGCTTCACCATGAACCGGCTGTTCGGGTCCTGGCGCATGGCCCAGGGAACCGGGATCCTGCTTGCCGCGCCGCCGCGCTCCCAGAACGACGGTTCGACCTCGCTGACCGCGGTCGTGGTCGGCAACACGCACACCGGCGACGTGCGCTTCGCCGGCATCGCGGGCGAGGGCTCGGTTGCGGCGACGGCGCTGGCGCGCGTCATGCTCGAAACCGTGGGCGGCGGCCGGGCGCTGGACGAGGCGCTCGCCATGGCGCGCGTGCACCACGGCGGGGCGCCGGACGTGCTCTGGCACGAGCCGGGGGTGAACGGTACGGTGCTGGCCGCGTTGCGCCGGCGCGGTCACGTTCTGCGCCAGGTCCCGGCGCTCGGCCACGTCAACGCCTTCTTTTGCCCTAAGGGTTTGAAGGACAAGCCGGCATCCTGCGACGTCGCCAACGATCCTCGGGGCTTCGGCCTCGCCTACGTGGCCCAGTAGGTCGGGAACCGGTCGGGCGGGGTGAATTAGGATCATGGCGCTCAAAGTCGCAGCCCGGGGCTCGGTCCCGCCCTTCATCGTCATGGACGTCCTGCGTGAGGCCAACGAGCGCGCCGCCGCCGGCCAGGACGTGCTGCACCTCGAGGTCGGCCAACCGGGCACGCCGGCGCCCGAAGCGGTGCTCGCGGACGCCAAGCGGGCGCTCGACGGCGACCGCATCGGCTATACCGACGCCCTCGGAATCCCGCCGCTGCGCGCGCGCATCGCGCGCCACTACAAGCAGACCTACGGCGTCGAGGTCGATGCCGAGCGCATCATGGTCACGCCGGGTTCGTCGGGCGCGTTCCTGCTCGGCTTCCTGGCCGCCTTCGACATCGGCGACCGGGTCGCGCTGGCCGCGCCGGGCTACCCCGCCTACCGCAACATCCTGTCGGCGCTCGGCATCGAGCCGGTGCTGCTGCCGTGCGAGGCCGAGCACCGCTTCCAGCCGACGCCGGAGCTTCTGGACCGGGTCGCCGGGCGCCTGGACGGCCTGATCGTGGCCAGTCCCTCGAACCCGACCGGGACCATGCTCGGCCGCGCGGAGCTGACGGCGTTGGTCGAGGCCTGTCGCGAGCGCTCGATCCGTCTGATCTCGGACGAGATCTACCACGGCATCACCTACGGCGCGCGCGCGGTCTCGGCGCTGGAGTTGAGCGACCGGGCGATCGTCATCAACAGCTTCTCGAAGTACTACTCCATGACCGGCTGGCGCCTGGGCTGGATGGTACTGCCCGAGGACCTTGTGCGTCCGGTGGAGTGCCTGGGCCAGAATTTCTTCGTCTCGGCTCCGACCCTGTCGCAGATCGCCGCGACGACCGCATTCGACTGCGGCGAGGTGCTCGATGGCTACGTCGCCGCCTACGCGCGCAACCGGGAACTGTTGCTCGGGGAATTACCGAAGGCGGGCTTCGATCGCCTGGCGCCGGCCGACGGCGCCTTCTACCTCTACGCCGACGTGACCCACCTGACCAACGACAGCGACGCCTTCTGCCGCCGCATGCTGGCCGAGACCGGGGTCGCCACCACGCCGGGGATCGATTTCGACCCGGAGCGGGGCAACCGCTTCCTGCGCTTCTCCTTCTCCGGTCCGGAAGCCGAGATGGCCGAGGCGGCCCGGCGCCTCCAGGCTTGGCGGTGAGTCAGATGACAGATTACAGATGTCAGGTATCAGGGATCAGATTGTACGCCGATGTCCTGATCCCTGATCCCTGTTATCTGATCCCTATCAGCTGAACCGCTGCCACCAGCCGCGCCGGCGCGGGCCCTCGGGGGCGTCGTCCGGCACCGGTTCGCCGACGGCGTCGCCCGAATCCTCGCCGTTGCTGGCCGGCGCTTCGGTCGGCGCGGCGGCCAAAGGTTCCGGGGCGGGCGGCTCGACCGGCGCCTCGGCCGCGGGCGTTACGCTCTCCTCGGCCGCGGTGCTCTCCTCGGCGGGGGCTTTGGCTTGGGCCGCGGCCTTCTTCTTTCGCGGCGCCCGCTTGGCCGTGCTCGCGCGCCGCTGGCGCTTGGGCTTGGTTTCGGGTTCGGGCTCGGGCTCGGCCTCGGGCTCGGGCTCGGGCTCGGCCTCGGGCTCGCCAACCGCATCGGCTGCGGCGTCCGCGGTTTCCTCGGCCGGCATGGGCGCGGCCTTTTTCTTGCGCGTGCCGCGGCGGCGCTTGGGTTTCGCTTCGGGTTCGGCTTCGGCGGTCTCTTGCACCGGGTGCACCGGGGCATCTTGCACGGGGGCCTCGGCTTCGCCGGCCCCGGTGGGCGCGTCGGCCTCGGCGGCCGCGGTTTCACCTTGGCGCTGGGGCACCGCGGCGACCGCCTCGGACTCGCTCGCCGCGGCGTCCGCCGCGCGGCC
>JACZWN010000174.1 GCA_022572105.1 Pseudomonadota bacterium
CGGGGCCGGCGGCCGGAGCCGGCTTCGCAGCCGTGCCCCCCGCGGCCGTGTCCCCCGCGGCCGTGCCTGGGCGCGCGTCGCCGCCCACGGCCGTGTCCAGCCGAGACAGGTTTCCGGACAAGACGGCGCCTGCCTCCATGGAGAGCGCCTGGTGCACGATATTGCCCTCGACCTTGGCGGTCTTGGCCAGCGTGACCGAATTCGCCTTGATCTGGCCGAAGACGGCGCCGTAGACTCGGACGCTCTCGGCCACCAGCGAACCGCGAACCACGGCGCCCTCGCCGACGGTCACGGACTGGCTGGTGATGTCGCCCTCGACGGCGCCGTCGATCTGCAGGTCGCCGTTACTGTGCAGGTCGCCGACGATCTTCAGATCGGCGCTGATGATCGACGGGACGCCGGGGCCCGGGCTTGGGTCCCGGCTTGGGGCCCGGCTTGGGGAAAGATCTTCCGGTGGCATCGGCGCCTCCGGGGTCTTGCTACCCTTTGAAAACATACTTGCCTGCCTTCAGGAACTTCATGGGGTTTCGCGCCTGTCCCCGGAACCGGACCTCGTAGTGCACGTGCGGTCCCGTGCTGCGTCCGGAACTACCCACCAGCCCGATCTTCCGGCGGTGGTCGACCTCCTGGCCGGCCTTGACCAAGATCTTGCGAAGATGGCTGTAGCGCGTCCGGATGCCGTGCCCGTGATCGATCTCGATGGTGCGCCCGTAGCGCCCGCGCCAGCCGGCGAACACCACCGTGCCCGGCGCCGTCGCATAGACCGGCGAACGCGATGGGGCGGCGAAATCGACCCCCCGGTGCCGGGCTTTGCGCCCGTTGACCGGGTCCCGGCGTTCGCCATAACCGCTGCTGATCCGGTACTGGTCGAGCGGCGCCGTCAGCGGCAGAGTGCCGACCAGCGTGCGTAGCGCCAACCAGCGGTCAAGCTGTTCGTCGAGCTGGTTCACCGTGCTGCCGAGCTCGGCGCTGGCCTGGAACTCCGCGACCTCCTCGCTGGCCGGGACGAACGGCCCGCCCCGCCCGAGATCCGCACGGTCGATCTGGGCGATCAGCGTGTCGACGTCCAAGCCGGTCATCGCCACCGTTTTCTCGATGACTTCGACGCTCAGTTTGGTGCGTTCGCTCAGGCGCTCGATAACGCCTTGCTCGGCATCGCGCAGATCGACCAGGTGTTGCTCCAGCCCGTCGGCCCGGCGCTGGAGAACGTCGCGCTGGTCCCGCAACGCCTTGCCCCGGTCGACGGCCTCGCCGAGCGAGGTGTCGAGGCCGGCGACCCGATTCCCCAACTCGGCTTGCTCGGCGTGCGCCTCACGGAGCTCCCGTTCCAGACCGGCCATGCGCTCGTTCAGCCGCGACCTTTCGTCGAGAAGCTCTTGCCGCGCGCCCTGGGAGCTGCCCAGATCCTGCCGCAGCGAGGCCAGCGCACGATCGAGATTCTGCCTGTCCGCGGACACCCGGATCAGATCGCTTTCGACCTCGGACAGCTTCTTGACCAGTTGCGTGCGCGCCGCCGCGACCTCGTCGCGCTCGGCGTTCGAGCTCACCAGCAGATCCCGCATTTGCGCGATCCGCGACTGCAGGGTGATGTTCTTGCCGGCGATCTCGAGCAGGTCGCTTTGAAACTGCTCCATTTTCGCGCGCAGGCCCTCGCGCGCGAGGGTGACGCGGGCTTGCTCGGTCTCGGAGCTCTTGAGTTGCCCCTGGATGGCGGCCAGGTCGGTGCGGTCGGCCGGCGTCTGCTCGAGCAAGGACAGGAGGTAGGCCTGGTTCTCCTCCAGGTCGCGCGTGATTCGCGAGAACTGAGTGTGGTACTCGCCGACCTCGGTCAGGAGATCGAAATAAGCCAGCTTATGCTCCGCGATCTCCTGGTCCTTGGCGGCGATCGATATCCGGTGCACGACGTAGCTGGTGGTCGCGTAAAGGCCCCAGGCGACCACGGCGACCGCGGCAACCGCCCCGACTTGCTGGGCGCGCACCGAGATGCGCATATGGTGAAACCGGTCGCCCGAGCGGAAAAACACCTCGCGTGGAACAAAGGCTTGTTCCAAGAAATCCGCTAAAAAACGTCGAACCCCCTCGAAAATCACCGGACCGTCTCTCCCTTTGCCGCGCCGGTCACGAGCCACGAAACCCGGCCTTACGGCCGTTGCCACGGGCACCGCTCAAAGGAATGGCGCGTTGCACACCGCCATCCCACCCGGATCTAGCGTCCTTATCGGCGGGAAAATCCCTGTCCGGTGCCCACCCCGGCCTCTCGTTTCGCGGAGGCCGTGAAGCGGGGTGCGTCGCCTGTTCGTGCGCCCCCGCGTCGGTAACGGACATCTTATCCGCTGGACTGTACCAAAACAAGTCTTAAGCAGTTCCAAACACCCGATTTGTGACGGATTTGACTGAAAGGGTATTCCAATAAATATATTTATTTACAATTAGTTATATGATATATTTTATGTTGATCCTAAAGTTTTTTTGGAAATCGCGGCGGCACGAGCGCCCGGCGTCCGGCCTCGGTTCCCCGGCCGACTGGCGCGGCGGCGAAAACGGCCGATTCGCCCGGCACTTAGCACCAGCCATCGTTGGAATTAGCGCCCGTTGGCCGGCGCCGACTCGGCTTCCTCGGCCCGGGCAGCGCCCCGCTTGGCCGCGCTCGCCAGGGAGAAGGTGCCCTCGATGTAATTCATGATCCGCGCGACGCAGTCCTCGATCGAGTGGTTGGCGGTGTCGACCGCCAGCTCCGGGCTGGCCGGCGGTTCGTAGGGCGCGGAGATGCCGGTGAACTCCTCGATCTCGCCGGCGCGGGCCCTCTTGTACAGGCCCTTGGGGTCGCGCCGCTCGCAGGTCTCGAGATCGGCCTCGATGTGGATCTCGTGAAAAGCGCCCCCGGCCGAGCGCCGGGCCCGGTCGCGGTCGGCCTGATAGGGCGAGATGAACGCGGTGACGCAGATGAAGCCGGCATCGGCGAACAGCGCCGCCATCTCGCCGACGCGGCGGATGTTCTCGGCCCGGTCGTCGGGCGAAAAGCCGAGGTTGACGTTCAAGCCCCGGCGCACGTTGTCGCCGTCCAGCACGTAGACGTGATAGCCCTTCTTGAACAAGCGCTGCTCCACCTCCATGGCCAGCGTCGACTTGCCGGCCCCGGACAGGCCGGTGAACCAGAGCACCCCGCCCCGGTGGCCGTTGCGCTCGGCGCGGCTGCCGACCGCGACTCCGTGCTCGACGCTCGACACGTTGGTGGCCTTGATCTGAAGGGTCTGGCGCTGGTCGGGATAGCCCTCCATCGAGACCACGCCGCCGGCCACGGTGTCGTAACCGTCGACTAGGACACAGCGCCCGCAGCGCGCGATGCTGCGATGCTCGTCGAGAGCGAGCACCCCGCGGCTGCGCAGCACCACCTCGGCCACGGCGTTGCGTTCGACCCGGTCGCCCGGTCGCCCGGCCAGGGTGTCGGTATCGATGATCCGTT
The DNA here is from genome assembly GCA_022572105.1 of Pseudomonadota bacterium. Classification (GTDB taxonomy): domain Bacteria; phylum Pseudomonadota; class Alphaproteobacteria; order Kiloniellales; family J153; genus JACZWN01. Next base: position 3,464 of record JACZWN010000174.1, read on the forward strand.
CGATCGACTGGACCGTGACCGTGCCCTCCCGGGTGGCGAGCTTGAGCTTGTATGTCTTGCCCACCTCGAGCGGCGCCCGGGCGAGCCAGAACAGGGTGGCGCGGAACACCGTGGTCAGCTGCGGCGGATGGTCCTCGTGGCTGGCGATCTCGCCACGCTCGATGAAAAGCTGCTCGTCGAGGGTCACGCCGATCGACTCGCCGGCGTGCGCCTCGATGGGCAGCGGATCGACGTTCCACGCCTCGATCGAACGGACCCGCGCGACCTTGTTGGACGGCGAGAACAGCAGGCGGTCGCCGACGCGCAGCACGCCGGATTCGACCCGGCCGGCGAGAATCCGCCGGGCGTCGAAATTGTAGACGTCCTGGACTGGGAAGCGCAGCGGCTGGTCCGCCGCCACGGTCAAGCGGTGAAACCCGTCCAGCGCATCGATTACGCGCGGCCCTTGGTACCAAGCCATCCGTTCCGAGCGTTTGGCGACGTTATCGCCGGCGCGCGCCGAGACCGGAATCGTCGCCGTGGGCGTGATGCCGATTTCTTCGAGGTACTGGGTGATGTCCCGTGCGACCTCGGCGAAGCGGCGCTCGTCGAAGTCCACGAGGTCCATCTTGTTGATGACCGTGGCGACCTGCCGGATGCCGAGCAGATGGAGCAGATAGGCGTGCCGGCGCGAGGTCTCGCGGACGCCCTCGGCGGCATCCACGACCATGATCGCGGCATCGGCGCTGGCCGCCCCGCTGACCATGTTCTGCAGGAACTCGCGGTGGCCCGGGACGTCGATGATGACGTAGTCGCGCCGCGCCGTGCGGAACCAGATCTGGGTCGTGTCGATGGTGACCGCCTGGTCGCGCTCGGCCTGGAAGGCGTCGAGCACGAAGGACCATTCGATGGCCATGCCGCGGCGCGCCGAGACCGCCTCGAGTTCCTCGACCTTGCCCGGCGGCAGCGAGCCGGTGTCGTGCAGCAGGCGGCCGATGAGCGTCGACTTGCCGTGGTCGACGTGGCCGACGATGACGATCTTGAGCGCCGGCTCGAGCGCCGGGCGCGGGGCGCCGCCGGAAATTTCTCCGCTGCCGCTCATGGGCCCGCCGGCCCTACATGTAGCCGTCGGCGCGCAGGCGCTCGAAGACGTCCTCGCGCTCGTGGTCCATGGCCCGGCCGGCGCGCTCGGAGGTGTTCGTGGCCTCGAGTTCGGCGATGATCTCCTCGAGGCTGGCCGCGTTCGAATCGATCGGACTGGTGATGTCCCGGTCGCCCAGCGAGCGGTAGCGCTTGCCGTCGCGGGCGAAGTAGAGCGGCACGACGGGGATGCCCTCGCGCTCGATGTAGCGCCAGATGTCGAGCTCGCTCCAGTGCAGGAGCGGATGAATGCGCAGGTGCGCGCCGGGCTGAAAGTCGGTCTTGTACTGGTCCCAGAACTCCGGCGGCTGGTCGCGGAAGTTCCAGTGGCCGGCCGGGTCGCGCGGGCTGAACACCCGCTCCTTGGCGCGGGTTGCCTGCTCGTCGCGCCGGATGCCGGCGATGATGCCGCTCCAGCGGTGGCGCTCGATGGCGGTCTTGAGGCCCGCGGTCTTGCGCGCCGCCGCGCGCGCGGCGGGCGGCAGCGAGTCATCGATCTCCTCGATGGGCGGGCAGTCGACGACCAGCAAATCCAGACCCCATACCTTCGCGTAGCGCTCGCGGAAAGCGTACATCTCGGCGAATTTGTTACCGGTGTCGACGTGCAGCACGGGAAACGGCACGCGCCCGAAGAAGGCCTTGCGCGCCAGCCAGACCATGACGTTCGAGTCCTTGCCCAGCGACCACAGCATGGTCAGGGGCTCGATCCGGTTGTAGGCCTCGCGCAGGATGTAGATCGATTTGGCTTCGAGTTCCGCCAAGCGCTCCATGTCGCCGTCCCATGTTCACGGGATGTCGACGGAAGCCACGGTCCCCGGTCGATGGCCCCCGGTCGATTCCAGGGCGGAGTAGCGCCTTCGCGCCGTTTTATCAACCGCTTTCGCGGCTCCCGTCAGGCCCCGCATCGTATCAGTCCGCAGGTGCCGCCGCCTCCGGGCTCGCCGGCGTCAGGTAGGCGGCCACCGGCGAGGCGCGCGGCGGCACGGCGACAAAGGCGCCCTGATCGTCGAGCGGCCGCGCGGCCCGTCTGGACATGCGGTAAAGCGCGAAAAACCCGATCGCGGCGTGAATCAGGCCAAGCCCCCAGAAGAACCCGGTCGGGCCCATCACGGACATCAGCCCGGCCAGCGTCACCGGACCGAAGGCGGCCCCGATACCGCCGACGAGCACCAAGCTGCCGCTGGCCGCGACCATCTGGCTCGGCTCCAGGAAGTCGTTGGTGTGGGCGATGGTCAAAGAGTACATGGGCATGTTCATGCCGCCGAAGACGCCGATCAGGGCAAAGATCGCCCAGGCCGGCGCGATTTCGGCGAAGGGCCCGGCCACCATGCTCGCCACGATCGCGCAGATCGCGGCCAGGAAGGTCACGACGGTGAGCACCCGGCGGCGGTCGAAGCGGTCCGACAAACGCCCGATCGGCCACTGCAGAAGCATGCCGCCGAACATCGCGACCGCCATGAAGATCGAGACCTGGGCGATGGAGTAGCCGGCTTCCGTGGCGAAGACCGCGCCCATGCCCACGAGGCCGCCCTGGGCCATGCCGGTTCCCAGCGTGCCCAGCACGCCGAGCGGCGAGATGCGGTAGAGCTGGCGCAGGCTGACCGCGCTCGGCGTTTGGAATTCCGGCGCCGGCGCCGCGGTCAGCAGGATCGGGATGAGGGCCAGCGAGACCAGGATGGAAATCAGCACGAAGAGCTCGAAGCTGGCCGGGTCGGCGAGGTTGAGCAGGAAATGCCCGGAACCCATGCCGGCCAGCATGACGACCATGTAGACCGACAGCAACTGGCCGCGGGTCTCGTTGGTCGCCCGGTCGTTCAGCCAACTCTCCGCGACCACGTAGAGACCGGCGAAACAGATGCCGGTGACCAGGCGCATGGCGCCCCAGCTGGGCGGCGTGACGTAAACGGAATGGAGCAGTACCGTGGCCGAGGCGAGCGAGGCGAGCGCGGCGAACACCCGGATGTGGCCGACCCGCCTGACCAGGCGCGGCACCAGCGTCGAGCCGGCCAGGAAGCCGACGAAGTAGGCGCTCATCACAAAGCCGGTGACGGCGGTCGGAAAGCCTTCGAGCGAGGCGCGCAGGCCGAGCAGGCTGCCCTGCAGACCGTTGCCCAGCATGATCAGTGCGATGCCCAGAAACAACGCCCAGGAAGAGGCCACCACAGACAGCATCGAGAGACTCCAGGTTTCGACCTGCTCTAGCAAGCCTTGGCCGCGTCCAAAGCTCAAGTGGTAATCAAGTTTTGCGCGGCGGACTTGTCCTGATACGACCCTCGACCCGGCGTTGAAACGCCGTCCTCGAGCCGGGTGCCGGGCGCCCCATCGCGGCCAGGAGTTCGGCCACCACCGCGCCCGGGTCGGCGGCGCGCATGACCGGGCCCATGACCGCGACCGCGGCCGCGCCGGCGCTCAGGCAAGACCCGGCGTTGGCCGCCGTCACGCCGCCGAGGGCGACCACCG
>JACZWN010000009.1 GCA_022572105.1 Pseudomonadota bacterium
CCGTCGCCTTCATCCGACTGGCGAGCATCAGGCTCATGCTCAGAAGGCTCACTCGTTATTGCTATCCTTCATGAACTTTCCGGACGGACTCTTAAGGGCTTGCAGAGCAGGCGGTCTGCGCGGGCCGTTCCCGTCTGCCGATCCGCTCGGGATTACGGCGCGCGTCGAATCCCGCCCGCGCCGGCCAACACCAGCGCTCCTTGGTATAATACCAGTGAGCCCATGAACGGACACACGTGATCGCTCATCGGCAAGACGCCGCAAAGGCGGCGCCGCGCGATCACCCTTACCTCCGGCCGCAAAAGTGCAAGAGTCCGTTCGTGCGCTCGTTGGTATTATACCAAGGAGCGTTGATAATGACCCATAGAGACGGTTTCCCAAGGCTTTCGGCCAGGAGCGCGTGGCGCGGCGATGCGGGGCATCGCAAGCCATGCGCGACGCAGCCCGAAAGCCTTGGGAAACCGCCGTTCCGGTCGGGCAGGCGAACCGCCGGAGGGCGTCGGAAAGCCTTGACGATGTCCCGCATCGCCCGCGGCTTCCCTCCTACCCGGCGGATCGCCCGCCCGATCTCTATGGGTCATTATCAAGGACCTTTGGTATCAAGCCTTGACCGCCCGATGGCTGGCGACGATGCCGCCGGCCTCGGCCTGGCTGGAGACACCGAGGAATCCGGTTTGCCCGAGCAGTTCGGTAATCTCCTCCTCGGAATAGAACATCTCCACGGCCCGGACGAAATAATCCCGGCAGTTCAACGCCCCCGGGCCGCTGCGGAACGCCACCGCCGCCACCGTTATGCAAGCCTTCAAATAGGCGCTGTACAGGGCGCCCACCAGCTTGCTTTCCGGCCGCAACATGTCGCAGTGGTGAAAGCGCCCACCGGGTTTGAGGACCCGGGCGATCTCGGAAAACGCATCGAGGATGCGCAGATGCCGGGACGCCCATTGCACCGTGACCACGTCGAAGCTGGCGTCCGGAAACGGCAGCTGATGGGCGTCGCCGATGACGGTCTCTATCTTTAGGCCGCGGGCACGCGCGAGCGCCCGGCCGACGTCCTGCATGGCCTCGCTCCGGTCCAAGGCGCAGACGCGGATCCTGGGCTGTTTTCGCAAGAGCCCCATGCCGACGGCGTTGGTGCCCGCGCAAAGGTCCAGGACCCGGTCGCCGGGCGCCACGTCGACGCCGGCGATGAACCGCTGGCGCCACCGGCCGCATAGCCCCAGACTGGCCACGTTGCTGGCGAAATCGTAATACGGCGCCACGTCCGAAAAGGCGTCGTCGAGCTTGTTCTGCCATACCCTGGAGAATTCATCCCGCCGCGCCCATTCCTTGCCGGAGACGTCGAGGGCAATATCCTCCGAACGCGCGTTTTCCATGACTCTCATCCCATTGAATTTGCGGAGCAACGGTTTCCGTGGCAAATCCCACGCGTGCCGGTCGAACCGCTGTTTTCGAAGCTTCCCATACCTTTGCGGGTTTTTTTACAATAGATCGACCGTGCCGGCATTGATTCATAACAGATTCCACGCCGCAGTCCGAGTCGCCCCGCACCGAAGCGGAAAACAGGGCCCTGGCCCCGCGCCCCGGGCGAGGACGCCGTGGATGGCCCGGGGCGCCTTGCCTTAAGGCCGGGTCTCGTGGGACAGCTTGTCCGAACCGGCACGGAAGGGCTTAGGCATGAAAATCGCGGTCGTCGGCACCGGCGCCATGGGCTCGGTCTACGCGGCGCTGCTCGCCGATGCGGGCAACGAGGTCTGGGCGGTCGATACCTGGGCCGAGCACATCGACGCCATCAAGGCGGGCGGCCTGCGCGTCGAGGGCGCGAGCGGCGAGCGCACGGTGCGCATCGGGGCGACCACGGACCCGGCCGAGGTCGGCCTCTGCGATCTCGTCGTGATCGCGACCAAGGCGCACGACGTCGCGGCGGCGGCGGCCTCGGTGGCCCCGATGCTGGGCGACCACACGCTGATCCTGACCATCCAGAACGGCGTCGGCGCGCCCGAGCGCATCGCCGCGGCGATCCGCTCGGACAACATCCTGAACGGCATCGCCGGCGGCTTCGGCGCCTCGATCGTGGGCCCGGGCCACGCCCACCACAACAACATGCAGCTGATCGCGCTGGCCGAGTTCGCGGGCCCGGCGACGCCGCGCCTCGAAACCGTCGCCCGGGTCTGGTCGGAGGCCGGCTTCAACGTGCGCGTCTTCGACGATGTCACCCGCATGGTCTGGGAAAAGCTGATTTGCAACGTCGCCTACTCCGGCCCCTGCACGGTCTCGCGGCGTACCCTCGGCGAGGTCCAGGCGAGCGGGCCGATGTGGGCGATCTCGGCGGGCTGCGCGACCGAGGCCTATAACGTCGCGCGCGCCCAGAACATCGACCTCTCCTTCGACGACCCGGTCGAGCACGTGCGCGCCTTCGGCGCCAAGATGCCCGACGCGCGCCCCTCCATGCTGCTCGATCACCTGGCCGGGCGCCACTCGGAGATCGATCACATCAACGGCGCGATCCCGGAAATCGGCGCCAAGTTCGGCGTCCCCGCGCCCTACAACGAGGTCGTGAGTTCGCTGGTGCGCGCGCTGGAGGAGGGGTTCGGGTGAGGGCGGCGCTTGCGATGGCGGAAGTGCCTCGGCGGCCGAACACCACGAGGGGGAGGAATCTGCATGAAATACCGCAACATGGGCGGCTCGGGCCTCAAGGTCTCGCTCGCCGGGCTGGGGTGCAACAACTTCGGCGCCCGCATCGACGCCGAGGCAACGCGCAAGGTGGTGGACGCCGCGCTCGATTTCGGCATCACCCTGTTCGACAGCGCCGACATCTACGGCGCCGGCCGGTCCGAGGAGTTCCTCGGCCGCGCGCTCGGGAAGCGGCGCCACGACGCCGTCGTGGTCACCAAGTTCGGCCTGCCCATGGACCAGCGCGAGGACATCAACCGCGGCTCGCGGCGCTACGCCATCGCCGCCGTGGAGGCCAGCCTGAAGCGCCTCGGCACCGACTACATCGACCTCTACCTGCTGCACACCCCCGACCCCCAGACCCCGATCGGGGAGACACTGGAGGCGATGGACGCGCTGGTCCGCCAGGGCAAGGTGCGCTACATCGGCTGCTCCAACTTCGCCGGCTGGCAGATCGCCGACGCCGACTGGCGCGCGCGCGTCGAGGGCCGCCAGCGCTTCGTCGCGGCGCAGAACGAGTGGAGCCTGCTGGAACGGAAGGCCGAGGCCGAGGTGGCGCCCGCCTGCGAGCGCTTCGGGCTCGGCATCATGCCGTACTACCCGCTCGCCTGCGGGTTGCTGACCGGCAAGTACCGGCGCGGCGCGGCGCTCCCCGAGGGCACCCGCCTGGCCAAGGTCGGCGAGAGCTATTATCCGGGGCTGCTGTCGGCGCGGAACTTCGCCAAGGTCGAGGCGCTCGAGGCCTGGGCCGGCGCGCGCGGCCACACGCTGCTCGAGCTGGCGCTGGCCTGGCTGGCGAGCCGCCCGGTCGTCGCCACGGTGATCGCCGGCGCGACCACGCCCGAGCAGATCGAGGCCAACGCCGCCGCCGTCACCGGCTGGACCCTGGACGCCGACGAGCTGGGCGCGCTCGACGCGGTCTTGGAAGACGCCGAGGAGTGATCGGCCGCTTCCCCGTGATTTTCGTAAGGATGGCTGGACAACGCCTCCGGCTTGGGAAAGGATCGCGGCTACCGGTATTACCCCCGATCATCATGAGGAATCCACCGAGATGACCGTCCGAAACGGCCGCGAATTCCTGAGCATTCCGGGCCCGACCACCGTGCCCGACGAGGTCTTGAGCGCCATGCACCGCCCGGCGATAGAGATCTATTCGGGCGCGCTGGAGGATATCACGACCAGTTGTCTCGAGGACCTGCGCCGGGTATTCCGCACCCGAGGCCGGACCTACATCTACGCGGCCAACGGCCACGGCGCCTGGGAAGCGGCCTTGGTCAACGTGCTGTCCCGGGGCGACAAGGTCCTGGTCCTGGAAAGCGGGATCTTCGCCCTCGGTTGGGGCGAGATGGCGGCCATGCTCGGCGTCGAGGTGGAACGGCTGCCCGGCGACTGGCGCCGCGCCGTCGATCCGGCGGCGGTCGAGGCCCGTCTGCGCGAGGACAAGGCGGGCGAGATCAAGGCGGTGCTGGTCGTGCAGGTCGATACCGCATCCGCCGTGGTCAACGATATTCCCGCCATCCGCAAGGCCATGGACGCGGCCGGGCACCCGGCGTTGCTGATGGCGGATGCCATCGCCTCCCTGGGGACCATGGTGTTCGAGATGGACGACTGGGGCGTGGACGTCGCCGTCACCGGCTCGCAGAAAGGATTGATGACGCCGCCGGGCTTGAGCTTCGTCGCCGCCGGCGACAAGGCGGTGGCGGCACACCAGAACGCCGGGCTGCGCACCCGCTACTGGGACTGGACCGTGCGCGAGGGCGATCTGCATTACCACAAATACTGCGGCACCCCGCCGGAACACATGCTGTTCGCTTTGCGCAAGGCCCTCGACCTGCTGTTCGAGGAAGGCCTCGAGAACGTCTTCGAGCGCCATCGCCTGCTGGCCGAAGCCGTGCGCCGCGCGGTCGGGGTCTGGGCCAAAGACGGGGCATTGGAGTTCAACGTCACCGAGCCCGCCGAGCGGGCCGATGCCGTGACCACGGTGCTGATGAACGACGGCCGCGACCCCAAGTCGCTGCTCGATTACTGCGACCGGAAGTGCGGCGTGGTGCTGGGTATCGGGATCGGCGACTCGAGCGGCAAGGCCTTCCGCATCGCCCATATGGGCCACATCAACGCGCCCATGATCCTGGGCACGCTCGGCGTCGTGGAAATCGGCCTGGGCGCGCTCGGCATCCCCCACGGCAAGGGCGGGGTCCAGGCCGCCATCGACTGGCTCGCCCAATCGGTGCCGGCCTGATACCAAGGAGCGTTGATACTGACCCTTTTCATGGGAGCAAACTGGCGCGCCGGTGTTCCGCGACGACCGAGTTCCAGTCGCCTTCGGGCGCCCAGCCGAGCTCGCCCCGGGTGCGGGAGATGTCGAGGACGCTGGCGTAAGGATCGCTCGCGTAGAGCGCGGGATCGCGGATCTCGGGCAGCCGTCCGTAGACCGCCTCCAGGCGCTTCAGGGTCTCCTCCCGGCCGATCGAGTCGACGGCGCTGACGTTGAACACGTCGAACCCCGCGCCGTCGTGGTCGAGCGCCATGCGGAAGCAGCGCGCCGCGTCCTTCGAGCGCACATAGGTCCGGGTCGCCGAAAGCGCGCCGTAGGGCGCGGCACCGTCGGCTCCGAGCGCCCCGTCCGGGGGATCGCCATCGGGATCGGCCAGATCGAGTTGGGCCAGGATCGCGGCTTCGCGCTCCGGGCGAACGATCAGCGTCGGGCGCAGGCAGACGATGGCGAGGCGGCCGCGGCGGACGAAATGCCGGGCCACCGTTTCGATCGCCTCTTTACTGAGGCCGTAGGTGCCCGTGGTGCGCAGCGGATGGCCTTCGTCGACCGGCAGGTAATCGGGCATCCGGTCGCGCCCGATGCCCAGCGCGGCGGTGCTGGAGGCGACCACGACCTTGCGCAGGCCGGCTTCCTCGGCGGCGTGGAGCACGTTCCACGCGCCCTGAACGTTGGTTTCGAAATAGTCCTTGTCGCGTTCGGCATTGCCGTCGTCGATGCCGGCCAGGTGAATCATGGCGTCCTGGCCCGCCAGGGCCGCGCGCACGCGCTCCAGATCGAGAATGTCGGTCTCGACGTAGGGCACGTCCTGGCTGGGCGCCTTGAGGTCGAGCACGCTGGCCGCGCAGATGTCCTTCAACTCGTCGACGACGAAGCGGCCCAACAGGCCGCTGCCGCCGGTCACGATCACGCGCTCGAAACGCATCCCATTCTTCCCTCTCCGGCCGGCTGCCGCTTTTGGAAATCTCCCCGCGACCGACCGCGCCGCGCCTTGCCCGGGCGCCCGACGCCCAGGCGTCGATGGCTCTCGTCGACGACCAGGTGGTTGAGATAGCTGCGGGCAGCCGCCCGAGTCCGCGGGTGGCGTTCCCCGAGTCCAGGGGCGCGAGCCAAGCCCAACTACATCAGTTTCCCGGGCATCAGTTCGCCGGGCATCAGTTCGCCGGGCATCAGTTCTGGGGGGCGTGCTTGGCCTGGATCGCCTTGGCCCGGGCGTGCTGTTTCGCCGCTTCGCTGTAGTACCCGGTCTTTTGCAGCAAGGTCGCGTAGTTCTCCAGGCTTTGGCCGACCAGCGGATGCTCGGGCCCGAGCGACTTTTCCAGGATGGCGACGGACCGCACGATCAGGCGTTTCGCTTCGGCGTACTTGCCCTGGGCGTGGAACAGTACCGCCAGGTTACCGAGGCTCTTGCCCACGTCCGGGTGCTCCGGGCCGAGCGCCTTCGTCTCGATCGCCAGCGCGCGCTCGTAGAGCGGTTCGGCCTCGGCGTAACGGCCCTGGGCGCGGTACAGAACCGCCAGGTTGCTGAGGCTCTTGGCCACGTCCGGGTGCCCGGGTCCGAGCGCCTTCTCCCAGATCGCCCGCGCGTGCTTGTAGGGCAGGCCGGATTTGGCGGGTCGGCCCAGGGCGTCCCGGAACAGGGCCATGTTGTTGACGCTGGTGGCGACATCGGGGTGCGCGAGCCCGAGCGCCTTCTCGCGGATCCCCAGCGCGCGCCTGTAGAGCGGCTCGGCCGCGGCGTAGCGGCCCTGGGCATGGTAGACCTCGGCCAGGCCGTTCAGGCTCGTGGCCACGTCCGGATGCCCGGGTCCGAGCGCCTTCTCCCGGATCGCCAGGGCGCGCCTGTGGGGCGGCACGGCGTCGGCGTAGCGGCCCTGGGCCTGGTAGAGAAGCGCCAGGTTGTCCAGGCTCGTGGCCACGTCCGGGTGCTCGGCGCCCAGCACCTTCTCGCGGATCGCCAGCGCGCGCCTGTGCAGCGGCTCGGCCGCGGCATAGTGGCCTTGGACCTGGTAGACCAGGGCCAGGTTGTTCAGGCTCGTGGCCACGTCCGGGTGCTCGGGTCCCAAGGCCTTCTCGCGGATCGCCAGCGCGCGCCGGTGTAGCGGCTCGGCCGCGGCGTGCCTGCCCCGGGCATTGTAGAGCCCGGCCAGGTTGCCGAGGGCCGTGGCCACGGCCGGGTGCGCCGGCCCGAGCGCCTTCTCCTCGATCGCCAGGGCGCGCTTGTAGAGCGGCTCGGCCTCGGCGTAACGAGCCCGGGTGTGCTGGAGCCCCGCCAAATTATTGAGCAGGGCCGCGGTGGTCCGCGCGTCGGGGCCGAACTCGCGCTCGCCCAGCTTCAGCGCCTTCTCAGCGAAGGGAAGCGCTTCCTCGTAGCGGGCCTCGGCATACAACTCGGCGAAGCGATCGCTTGCCCTGGTCAACTCCGGAGACTGCCCGCCGGCCGCGCCGGACCCAGGCGCCAGGCACAGCAGCCCGGCCAGCAGCCATTTCGTCTTGTTCGAGGTCATCGAGCCAGCCTCCCTGTGCCTGGTGGGAACGTCGTGCCTGGCGGGAACGTCGTTCGCCCAATCCAGTATATCAGAACCGGGGCCCGATGACTGTCACGACATTTGTGGATAATACCAAGGAGGGCTGATAAGGACATCCGGCCCGGGAGCCGGGGCGCGACGGGCGCGACTCGACCCGGCGGGATTCAGTTTCTAAGATGGCGCCTCCGCGGAACGGCCGTCACCACACACGTGACAATGGGCAAGTCCGGGTCAAAAAAAGAGAGGTCACGAATGGCGCGAATGACAGGCGGCCAGGCTCTGGTCAAGTCGCTTCGAAACCACGGGATCGACACCATCTTCGGGCTGCCGGGCGTTCAGCTCGACGGCCTCTTCAACGCGCTTCACGACGAGGGCAACGCGATCCGGGTGATCCACACGCGCCACGAGCAGGGCGCCGCCTACATGGCCTTCGGCTACGCCCAGTCGAGCGGCCGCGTCGGCGTTTACGCGGTCGTGCCCGGCCCGGGTCTTCTGAACACCGCGACCGCCCTTGCCACCGCCTATGCCTGCAACACGCCGGTCCTGGCGGTCGTCGGCCAGATACCCTCGACCGCGATCGGCCGCGGATTCGGCCTGCTCCACGAGATTCCCGACCAGCTGGCGCTGGTGCGCGGCCTGACCAAATGGGCCGAGCGCATCGATCATCCGGCCCAGGCGCCGGCGTACGTCGGCGAGGCGTTCCGGCAGCTCAACACCGGCAGGCGCCGGCCGGTCGAGGTGGAAATGGCGCCCGACGTGATGACCCAGGAAGCCGAGGTCGAGCTCCTCGATGCCCCCGCCGCCTACGCGGCGCCCGAGCCCGACGAGGATCTCATCGCCGAGGCGGCCGAACTCCTTGGTGGCGCCAAGAACCCCATGATCTTCGTCGGCGCCGGCGCCTTCGGCGCCCAGGCGGAGTTGCGCGAGCTCGCGGAGATGCTGCAGGCGCCGGTGGTCTCGAACCGGTCCGGCCGGGGCGCCCTCAGCGATCGGCACTATCTCGCGCAGGTCGCCCTCGCCGGCCGCAAGCTGTGGCCCCAGGCCGACGTGGTCTTGGCGGTCGGGACCCGGCTGCAGCCGCAACGCATGATCTGGGGCGTCGACGATGGTTTGCGGGTCATCCACATCGACATCGACCCGACCGAGATCAAACGCGTCATGCGGCCCAAGGTGGGCATCGTCGCCGACGCGCGCAAGGCGCTGGCCGCGCTCATCCCCGCGGTGGCGCGGCACAACAAGCGCCGGCCCTCGCGCGAGGACGAGATGAGCGGCCTCAAGGCGGCCTTCGCCGAGGAGCTGGAGCGCCGGCTGGGCCCGCAGATGGCTTACGTCCGGGCGCTGCGCGAGGCGCTGCCCGACGACGGCATTCTGGTCGACGAGCTGACCCAGGTCGGCTACGTGGCGCGCTTCGCCTTCCCGGTCTATCGCCCGCGCGCCCTGGTGTCGTCGGGCTATCAGGGCACGCTGGGTTTCGGCTTCGCGACCGCGCTCGGGGTCAAGGTCGCCAATCCCGACCGCAAGGTCCTGTCGATCAACGGCGACGGCGGCTTCATGTTCAACGTCCAGGAGTTGGCGACCGCGGTGAAGCACAACATCGACGTCGTCGCCGTGGTCTTCACCGACGGCGCGTTCGGCAACGTGCTGCGCATGCAGAAGGAGCTTTACGGCGGCCGGGTCATCGCCTCGGAGCTGAGCAACCCGGATTTCACGCGCCTGGCCGAAAGCTTCGGCGCCTGGGCGACCCGCGCGACCTCGCCGGACGAGCTGAAGACCGCGATCGCCGACGCCTTCGGGCAAAGCGGGCCGAGTGTGATCGAGGTGCCGGTCGGGGTCATGCCCGACCCGTGGGACTGGATCGTCGGCAAGCGCATCCGGCCGGCCGAGGCCGAGTAATACCAACGATCCCCGGCATCAGCCCGCCATCCAGCCGCCGTCGACCATGAGGTTGACGCCGGTCATGTAGCTGGCCTCGTCGCTGGCCGGGACCAGGGCCGCGTTGGGCACATCGCGCGGCCGCACCCTAGACCGATGATCCCAGAGGCCCGAGCCGCGGTCGGTAAGGTTAATTTTCAATGAATTATTAGCAAGATATTAAGCAGGACCCAGCACAATGGGCGCGCATTCGAGCAACCCAGAGGGAGTTTCCTGCCATGCGCGTCCCACCTGCCCTGAGATTCCTGCGCGACGAGCGCGGCATGATCATGCCCATGGTCGGGGCCATGGTGCTGCTCGGCGTCGGCTTCGCCTCGCTGGCCATCGACATGAGCTACCTCTACTACCTGCGCGGCAAGGTCCAGACCGCGGCCGACGCCGCGGCGCTGGCCGGGGCCGGCCAGATTCCCGACGAATCCAATGTGGTGAAGAACGCGGTGAGCCTCGCGGAAAAGAACTTGCCGGTCGCGGAGAACGGCACGGTCCTGCCTAAGGACGACGTGGCCATGGGCAGCTGGGACGCCGGCACGAGGACCTTCACGCCGGCCGGCAACCCGACCAATGCGGTGCGGGTCCTGGCCCGAAGGTCGAATGCGAACGATAACGCGGTCGAGCTTTTCTTCGCCCGGATCCTGGGCTTCGATGAGGCCGATGTGGAGGCCTCGGCCGTCGCCCTGCGCCGGGATATTTCCGGCTGCATCGTGGCCTTGGACCCGTCGGCGGACGGCGCGCTCACGATAAGCGGTAACGCGGAGGTCAATCTGGGCTGTGGCGCCCTGGTCAATTCCGACAGCCCCACGGCGATCATCGAAAACGGAAGCGCGTGCCTGACCGCGACTTCGATCGCCACCTCCGGCGACTACTCCGGAGATTGCCTGAATCCGACACCGGATACGGGCATGCCGCCGATCACCGACCCTCTCGCCAAGCTCGATCCGCCGGAGTACTCGGGCTGCGATTTTGATAGTCTGGTCGAGGTGACCGTCAACACGACGCTCTCGTCGGGGGTCTATTGCGGCGGCATCGACATTAATAGCAATGCGGTCGTCAAATTCGAGCCGGGCATGTACATTTTGAAGGGCGTGGGATTGCAGATCGCCGGCAACACGAAGGTCACCGGGGACGAAGTGACCTTCTACTTCCCGCCGGACACCACCGGCGCCCCGGGAGGCAAGGTGAAGGGAAAGACTCAGCCACCGATCTCGCTCTTTATCGCGGGCACGACCAACGTCGAGTTGAAGGCGCCCACCTCCGGTTACTACGAAGGCATCCTGTTCTATCAGGACCGCAACACGCCCTCGAACATGCGGAACCTGCTCACCGGCGGCGCTACCATGAACCTGGAGGGGCTGTTCTACTTCCCGAAATCCGACGTGAGGTTTGCCGGCAACAGCAGCGTCGAGGGCTCGGCCTGGATCAGCATCATCGCCCGCACGGTCGAGTTCGTGGGCACCTCGAACCTGTACCAGGACCTCTCCGAGGTCGCGTACTCGCCTGGCGCCGCCTTCGTCTCGCTGCACATCGTCGACTGATACCAAGGCGCGCCGGGGGCCGCGGGCGACCGCTATCCGGCCGGGGCCAGCCCCAGGATCTCGCGGGCGCGGGCCGGCTCGGCGGGCTCGGCGCCCAGATCGCGGATGATCCCGACCGCCTTTTCCACCAGCTGGCCGTTGCTCGCGTACTCGCCCTTGGCCAGGTAGAGGTTGTCCTCGAGGCCGACGCGCACGTTGCCGCCCTGCTCGACCGCCTCGGCGACCATGGGGAACTGGCGCCGCGAGACCCCGAAGGCGCTCCAGCGCGCGCTCTCGGGCAGGAGGCTCTTCAGGAAGGTCATGGCCTCGCCCGTGGCCGGCGACGCGTAGAGGATGCCGAGGCACAGTTGGAACATGGGCGGGTCCTCGATCAGGCCCTCCTCCATCATCTGCTTGGCGAAGATGACGTGGCCGGGCTCGAAGACCTCGACCTCGGGCTTGATGCCGGCGGCCTTGATGCGCGCCGCCATGGTGCGCAGGTGGTCGGGGGTGTTCATGAACACGCTGGCGCCGAAGTTGAAGGTGCCGACATCCAGGGTGCAGATCTCGGGCTTGAGCTCCTCGACGTGACGCACCCGTTCCTCGGGCGGTATGAGCGTGGTGCCGGGGCCGGCCGTGCGCGGGTCGTCCTCGCCCGGCGTAAAGCGGCCGCCGTAGCCGGTGGTCAGGTTGATCAGCAGGTCGCTGCCGGCATCGCGCACGCGCTCGACCACCTCGCGGTAGAGGGCGGTCTCGCCCGCGGCGGCGCCGGTCTCGGGGTCGCGCACATGGACGTGGACGATCGCCGCCCCGGCCCGGCGCGCCTCGAGGCAGGATTGGGCGATCTGCTTGGGCGTGATCGGATAGTCCGGGTGCTTGTGGAAGTTCTGATGGCTGCCGGTCACGGCACAGGTAACGATAACGTCGCGCGGCATGGGCTCGCCTCCGCTGTTTCTGGGTCGCCGGCCTAGCCGTTCAGCCGGTTCAGGTACTGGGCGACGAAGTCGAAGCCGGCCAGCTCTTTGTACGCCTCGGTCAGGCGCGCCGTCACCGGGCCGGGCGGCGCGCCGGCGCCGAGCGGCTGACCGTTGATGTTCCGGATCCCGCACAGGCACAGGCTGGTCGAGGTCAGGAAGGCCTCGTCGGCGGTGTAGGCGTCGTAGAGGTCGATGTCGGTCTCCTCGACCGGCAACCCCAGGCCCTCGGCCAGCTCGATCACGGTCTGGCGGCTGATCCCGGGCAGCACGTGGCGCGCCTGGGGCGTCAGCAGGCGGCCGTCGCGCACCAGGAAGATGTTGGAGCCCATGCCCTCGCAGAGGTTGCCGTTGGTATCGAGCAGGATCGCCCAGGCGTCCGGCGTGCGCGCCTTGGCCTCGCGGTCGGCCATGACCAGGTTGAGGTAGTTCTGGGTCTTGATCCGGGGCGAGAGCGACTCCGGCGGCACCCGGCGCACCGAGGGAATGACCACGTCGATGCCGTCGCGGAACAGCCGGGCGCGCGCCTTGATCGGCAGCGGCGTGCATTCGACGATCACGGTCGGCTCGTGCACGTCGGTCAGGTCGCCCTCGATGGTCTTGACGCCGCGGGTGACGCGCTGGGTCACCCAGTAGTCGTCGTCCGCATCGATCAGATGCAGGTTGCGCGCCAGCACGTCCTCGGTGATCTCGATGGTCCGCTCCGGGGTGAGACCCGGGTCGATGCCGGTCGCCCTGAGCGAACGGAACAGGCGCTTCACGTGGTCGTCCAGGCGGAACGGCTTGTGCCCGAAGGTCCGGGTCGTGTCGAAGACCCCGTCTCCGTAGAGAAAGCCGGTGTCGCGGAACGAGACCGCGACCCGGCTCTCGGGCAGGATCTCGCCGTTGAAATAGGCCACGCGTTCGTTGCCCAGCTCGGTCATCGCCCGGACCTCCCCATCCTCGTCGTTCGCCTCCGCGCCGCCCCTCGTCGCCGACGCCGCGTGGGGGGATATTACCGGCTTTTTCCGGCCCATACAGCGATTTGGCCAGCCCGGGCCCAACCGCCCCGCCAGCGCGGAAAACCGCGCGGGTGCGCCGCTAGTCCCAATCCGGTTCGCCGCCGAGTTCGACGATCAAACCGTCCAGTTCGCCCGCCGCCGCGTCCAGGGGCCCGGCCGCGGTCGCGCGCAGCACCAGGCGCGTGCCGAAGCGCCCGGCCCGGTTGAAGGGGTAGCTGCCCATCTCCACGTCGGAATAGCGGCCCTGCAAAGCCTCCAGGCCCAGCGCCACCTTGCTCTCGGGTAGATAGACCGTGACCGAGCGCGAGACCAGCGGCTTGCCGCCGACCAGGCGGTGCACCACGCTCTCGAACATCGCCTGCATGACCTCCGGGATGCCGGCCATGACGAAGACGTTGTCCATCTGGAACCCCGGCGCCTTGCTGACCGGGTTCTCGATCAGCGTCGCGCCCTCGGGGGTATTGGCCATGCGCAGGCGCGGCGCGTTGAGCTCGCCGGGCGAGTAGTGGGCATCGAGGATGGCGCGCGCCTCCGGGTTCTGGACCAGCGCCACGCCGAAGGCCTTGGCGATGCTGGCCGCGGTGATGTCGTCGTGGGTCGGGCCGATGCCGCCGGTGGTGAAGACGTAGGTGAAGCGCCGGCGCGCCTCGTTCACCGTCGCCACGATCACCTCATCGAGGTCCGGGATGACCCGGGCCTCCATGAGGCGCACGCCGATGTCGTTCAGGCGCGCGCCCAGGTAAGCGAGATTGGCGTCGCGGGTGCGCCCGGAGAGAATCTCGTTGCCGATGACGACGAGGCACGCGGTGACGGGTCGGTCGGGCATGGGCGCCGGATATGCGGTCGGCGGACGGCCGCTACTGGTGGCTGTAGCCCTTGGCCACCATGCAGCTGCTGAACAGCGAGGGTACGCGCTGGGTCCGTTCGAAGTTGTTCATGCGGCCGCGCAGCGCGGCCAGGCCCAGGCCGCCGGCCTCGCTCTGAAACGCCGCGCTCACGTCGCTTTCGATGCGCGCGTCATGGGCGACCTGGCCGCGGGCGTAGGCGTAACAGGAATCCACGTCGCCCTGGTAGCGCGAGTCGACCGCGCCGGATTGGATCCAGACCGTGCCGTCCGGACCCATGACCACGATTCCGTCCGTGGCGCCCGCGGCCGCCTGCTGGGTGGCGCCGGTATCGGCCGTTTGGATGGCGCCATAGGGATAGGTGCCGCCGGTGTTGGCGGCGCCGTAGACCGAGCCACCGGTCGCGGCGGGTTGCTCGAGGCCGGCCGTGGCCGCGGGCGGCGGAACGCTCGTCTTGGACACCCGCGGCGCGGACGCGCAGGCGGACAGCGCCAATACGCAAGCAGCGGCGATAAGCAGTGGCTGGAATGGTGTCATGTTCAAGGCTCCCCGGACTGGGAAGAGTACCCGCATGGAGTCGCGGATACCCGTAACGTGCGTTGCCTCGCGCTAAGTTGCAAGCCCCAACGCGCTTCAACAACGCGTGATCTCATGCTAATCGGTCGATTCTCAACAAGCTGTTAACGGGCGCCGAGCGGGCGCAAATTCCATGATTTTTCTAGGGGTTTGCCCTTGGCCCCGAGGCCGCACCCCACACGCGTGGTTGAAAGCGCCTCGCGGTCCGCCTACCTTGGCGCCATGAGGTTCCCGGACCCGCTCATCCCCGGCCGTCTGCTGCGCCGTTACAAGCGCTTTCTGTCCGATATCGAACTGGACGGCGGCGAGGTGGTGGTCGCCCACTGCGCCAACCCGGGCTCCATGCTCGGCTTGGCCGAACCGGGCGCGCGCGTCTGGCTGTCGCCGTCGCGCAACCCGGCGCGCAAGCTGAAGTACTCCTGGGAGCTGATCAAGGTGAACGGCCATCTGGTCGGCATCAACACAAGCTGGCCCAACCGAATCGTCGAGGAGGCAGTGCGCGCCGAGGCGATCCCGGAGCTCACCGGCTACCAACGTCTGCGCCGCGAGGTGCCCTACGGCCGCAACAGCCGCATCGACCTGCTGCTCGAGGCCGCGGACCGGCCGCCATGTTACCTCGAGGTAAAAAACGTCCACCTGAAGCGCCGGGCCGAGGTGGCCGAGTTCCCGGATTCGGTGACCAAGCGCGGCACCAAGCACCTGGTCGAGCTCTCCGAGATGGCGCAGAGCGGCGCGCGCGCGGTGATGTTCTACCTGGTTCAACGCGGCGACTGCACCAGCTTCGAGATCGCCGCCGACATCGATCCAGCCTACGACCGCGCCCTGCGCCAGGCACTGGCCCACGGGGTGGAGGCGCTGTGCTACTCTTGTCGGGTCGGGCGGGAGGCCATCGAGTTGGACCGCCCGCTACCACTCGCGCTTTAGGAAAATACCATGTCATCCAGAGACTCCGTGTTGGGAATGGGTCAGGCCGGCGAGACGCCGGACGCCGATTCCCGGCGCATCGTGATCCACGACGCCGAAGACTTCGAAAGCATGCGCAAGGCCGGGCGCCTGGCGGCGGAGACGCTCGACTTCGTCACGCCGCGGGTGAAGGCCGGGGTGTCGACCGAGGACCTCGACCGCCTGTGCCACGACTTCATCGTCGACCGCGGCGCGGTGCCGGCGCCGCTCGGTTACCGCGGCTTCCCCAAGTCGATCTGCACCTCGGTCAACCACGTGGTCTGCCACGGCATCCCGAGCGAGCGCAAGACGCTGAACGACGGCGACATCGTCAACATCGACGTGACCGTGATCCTGGACGGCTGGCACGGCGACACCAGCCGCATGTTCCCGATCGGCAAGCCGGGGGTGAAAGCGCAGCGTCTGGTCGAGGTCACCCACGAGGCCATGATGCGCGGCATCGAGGCGGTCAAGCCCGGCGCCACCCTGGGCGACATCGGCCACACCATCCAGAGCCACGCGGAGGCGCAGCGCTTCTCGGTGGTACGCGACTTCTGCGGCCATGGCCTCGGGCGCGTGTTCCACGCCGCGCCCAGCGTGCTGCACTACGGCCGTGCCGGCCAGGGCACGGTGCTGCGCGAGGGCATGTTCTTCACCATCGAGCCGATGATCAACGCCGGGCGCTACGAGGTGAAGATCCTGGGTGACGGCTGGACCGCGGTGACCCGCGACAAGTCGCTCTCGGCGCAGTTCGAGCACTCCCTCGGCGTGACCGCGAGCGGCTGCGAGATCTTCACGCTCTCGCCCAAGGGCTGGCACCTGCCGCCCTACCAGGGCGGGGAGAGCGGTTGAGTCGCCCGCGCCGGCCGGAGCCGGCCGGGCAAGTGGGGAGCGCAGCGGGGAGCGCCATGGCCAAGGAAAAACCGCACTACCACGGCCACCGCGAGCGGCTGCGCCGGCGCCTGCTGGACAAGGGCGCGGACTCGCTCGCCGACCACGAGATCCTGGAGTTCCTGTTGTTCGGCGCGCGCCCGCGCGGCGACACCAAGCCGCTCGCCAAGGTGCTGCTCAAGCGCTTCGACAGCCTGGCCGGGGTGCTGAGCGCGAGCCCGAGGGATCTCGCCGCCGTGGACGGCCTGGGCGAGACCACGATCGCGGCGCTCAAGGTCGTGCCCGAGGCGGCCCGGCGCTTGGCGCTCGAGGAGGTCTCCCAGCGGCCTGTGATCGCGTCCTGGGACAAGCTGATCGCCTACTGCCGCATCGCCATGGGGCACGAGAAGGTCGAGCAGTTCCGCCTCTTGTTCCTCGACAAGAAGAACCGGCTGATCGCCGACGAGGTGCAGCAGCGCGGTACCGTCGACCACACGCCGGTCTATCCGCGCGAGGTCATCAAGCGGGCGCTGGAATTGGGCGCCTCGGCGCTGATCCTGGTGCACAACCACCCCTCGGGCGACGCGACGCCGTCCAAGGCCGACATCGAGATGACGCGCGAAGTCCAGGAGGCCGCCGCCAAGCTCGGCATCGCGGTCCACGACCACATCGTCATCACCAAGTCCGGCCACAACAGCTTCAAGACGCTGGGGCTGCTGTAATACATTCCGCGCACCGCCGCTTCATCCTGCTCGGCTTCTTCTATAGCAAGGCCGAGGAGGCGCTGCGCCGGAACATCAACGCCGAGCGCCGCGCGGATCGTCCCGCCTGAACCGGGATCGGCCGACGGCCCACCTTGACCCGCCGGGCGCCGCGGCGCATGTTCCGCACGAGGCGCGGTTCGACGTGAACTCTAGTGTGATGGTTCCGAAATTCGGCGCATTTAATGTGCCGAATATCGGAAGCTGAATCACACTAGATTCAAATCGTTAGTGGCCTGCTTATCTCTGAAGTTCATCTTATGAAACTCGGAGGCAGGACACTAGGATAGATAGCGAATGACGCACGGGCGGAGCGGGGCGAACGTCAACCTGGCCGCAGGGCTCGAGGGCCGGCGCGTACCCTTCGAGAGCGTTCCGGTGATCGACCTGGGGCCGTTCCTGGACGGCGGCGACAAGCCCGGGGTCGCGCGCGCCATCGGGCGCGCTTGCCGCGAGGTCGGGTTCTTTTACGTCCGCAACCACGGCATGCCCCGCGCCCGGGTCGAGGCCGCCTTCGCCGAGGCGCGGCGCTTCTTCGCCCAGCCGCTCGAGGCCAAAACCGCGATCCACGTCAGCAAGTCCTATCCTAGACAGCGCGGCTACATCCCGCTGTTCGAGGAAAATACCGACCCGGCGGTGACCGCCGACCTCAAGGAGTGCTTCGACCTGGGCCGCGAGCTGCCGCCGGACGACCCCGCGGTGCGCGCCGGCACGCCGTTCCACGGCCCCAACGTCTGGCCCGAGGGCCTGCCCGGCTTCCGGGAGACGATCGCTGCCTATTACGACGCCGTCCTCGACCTGTCCCTGACGCTTGCGCGCGCGGTGGCGCTCAGCCTCGACCTGCCCGAGGACCATTTCGCCGACAAGCTGGACCGGGCGGTCACCACCCTGCGGCTGATCCAATACCCGCCGCAGCAGGGCCGGATCGAGCCGGCCACCTTCGGCTGCGGCGCGCACACGGACTACGGTTTCCTGACCGTGCTGGCCCAGGACCAGGCCGGCGGCTTGCAGCTCAAGAACTGCGCCGGCGATTGGATTGCCGCGCCGCCCATAGCCGGCACCTTGGTCGTCAATATCGCCGAGATGGTCGAGCGCTGGACCAACGGGCTGTATCCGGCGACGCTGCACCGCGTGATCAACACGAGCGGGCGCGCGCGCTATTCCCTGCCGTTCTTCCTCGACACCAACTACGACGCGCGCGTCGAGTGCCTGCCCAACTGCCGGAGCGCGGAGCATCCGGCCAAGTACCCGCCGGTGATCGGCGGCGAGTACCTGTTCCAGCGCTACGACCAGACCTTCCCCTACCGGGCCGAGCCGACGCGCGACGCCTGACGCGGTGCGGATATCTCGGCTTATACCAACGATCGTTGGTATGATGCTCGACATGTTCGACACGACACCGCTCCTGAGGCTCTACGCCGGGGGCCGATTGCGTGCGATCGATGCGCTCGAGCCGGTCCGGGCCCAGGCGCACGAGCTTTTGCAGTTGCTCGGCAAGGCCCGCGACACGCGTTTCGGCCGCGACCACGATTTCGCCGCCGTCGGCTCGGTCGAGGACTTCCAGCGGCGCGTCCCGCTCGGCCGTTACGAGGATTTCTGGGAGGCGTACTGGAAGCCGGCCTTCCCGCTGCTCGACGACTGCACCTGGCCCGGGCGCATCCCCACCTTCGCCGTCACCTCGGGCACCACCAGCGGGGTCACCAAGCACATCCCCTGCTCGCACGAGATGATCCGCGCCGACCGGCGGGCGGCCCTCGACCTCCTGGCCTATCACCTGGCGGCGCGCCCGGACAGCCGGCTGCTCGGCGGGTGCAACTTCATGCTCGGCGGCAGCACCGACCTGGTCGAGCTCGCGCCCGGCGTCCATGGCGGCGACCTGAGCGGCATTATCGCCAAGAACATACCCTGGTGGGCGCGCCTGCGTTATTACCCGCCGCGCCATCTGGAGACCATCGCCGACTGGCAGGAGAAGATCGCCAAGCTGGCGCCGGGCTCCCTCGAACGGGACATCCGGGCGATCTCGGGCATGCCGAGCTGGCTGCTCGTGTTCTTCGACAAGCTCGCCGAGCTGCGCCCCGGGGCCGAGCGGCGGCTGGTCGATTTCTATCCCAACCTCGAGCTCCTGATCCACGGCGGGGTCAACTGGGCCCCCTACCGCAAGACCTTCGCCAAGCTGCTGGAGGGCGGCCACGCCGAGACCCGCGAGGTCTACGCCGCCAGCGAGGGCTTGATCGCGCTCGCCGACCGCGGCGACGGCGAGGGCCTGCGCCTGGTCCTCGACAACGGCCTGTTCTTCGAGTTCGTGCCGGTCGACGAGCTGGACTCGCCCGACCCGACGCGCCACTGGCTGGCGACCGTGGAGACCGGCGTCAACTACGCCATCGCGCTCAGCACCTGCGCCGGGCTGTGGGCCTACCTGGTCGGCGACACGGTCGCGTTCGTCGATCTCGATCCGCCGCGCATCCTGGTCACCGGGCGCACCAGCTACACGCTCTCGGCCTTCGGCGAGCACCTGATCGCCGCCGAGATCGAGGAGTCGGTGAGCGCCGCCGCCGACGCGATCGGCGCCTCGGTCACCGATTATTCGGTCGGCCCGTTGTTCCCCGGGAAGGAGGGCGAGCTGGGCGGTCACCTCTACGTCGTCGAGTTCGCCCAAGCCCCGCCCGAGGCGGCGCGGCTCGAGACCTTCGCGCGCGTGCTCGACCGGGCGCTCTCGGCCACCAACGAGGACTACGCCGCGCACCGCGCCGGCGGCTATGGGCTCAACGCGCCGCGCGTGCACGCGGTCGCGCCCGGCCGCTTCGCCGCCTGGATGAAAGCCCGCGATCAACTGGGCGGCCAGCACAAGGTGCCGCGCATCGTCAACGACCCGGCGCTGTTCCAAAGCTTACGCGACTTCATGGGCTGCACCTGAGGGCCGCGCCCTGAGCCCGGTGGGGGCAGACGGGGGGCCAGAGGCCCCGACCCGCAGCGGACCTTTCACAGCCAATTCCCCTGCCCCATAGATCGAGGCTTATTTTATCAAAGCCTTTCGGCCAAACATCTTTATGCCCGGTTTGGTATTGAGCTTAAAGGAACTCTCCACACCGTATGAGTTGAATAATCTCCTAATATTGGACTTTGAAAACCATCTGATATGCTCAATGGGTTTTACCTCGTTCCATTCCAAAAAATCGCGGGGCCGCCGAAAATGTCCGAAATCCGGAGTCGTTAGGAAAAGAACGCCCGAGTTTTCCAGCACCAAACTCAGGGCCTCCGCAAACCCCCGGACGTCCGGCACATGCTCAATGACTTCCGTGCAAAATACGATATGAAATTTTCGGCTGGATTTCGCCAAGCTGGAAATATCCATGTTCAAAAACTCACCGCCGGGAAAATGCTGGTGGGCTGTTTCCAGGGCCCCGCTGTCGATATCTATGCCCGTGCCTTGGAGGCCCAATCGATGGGCCGCCTCAACGGCAAATCCCTGATTGCAGCCCACGTCCAGGAAAGTTTTTCCGCGTGCCAGTCCAGAGAGTTTTTTGATTCGCCGGGCAGCACGCTTAATCTTCTTGTCCTTCTTCCTCAAATAACCTTTCGAGACGAATTGGGAGTAGTAGGTGTGATAAAATTCTGAAAGCCGGTCGCCATCCGGCTTTGGCGCGACAAACAGCAGGGAACAGTCGCGGCACTGCTGGAATTGGAGGTCTTCCCGCCAATCCAAAGATTGCATTGTCCTCAGAATGGTAAATCGTTCGTCATCTGCTGACAGCCGCCTGTCGGAGTCCAAATAGTGAACCCAGTCTGAGAATTGGGCGCGCGTATCGGTATTTTGCGACAAGCAGGCAGGGCAGTTATGCAATGATCAGGACTTCGGGAATTATCAGGGTGATTTAGGGTTGAACGAATCACACGGGATCGGCGATGTGACAAGCGATTTGGCCGTCTTTATCCGACCTTTCCCAGATAACCTTCAAATCCGCTCCAACCCAAATCCCGCCACCACTGGAAGAGTTTTCCCTCCGCAGCAGTCTGACAGCCAGATTTTGGTGATTTGAGCGTGGTCGGAAGCCCATTCAGCCCGGTTTTTCATCATTCAGACGCACCTCTCCCATCGTTTTATACCCTGCCGTGGATTTCCTCGGCTTACACCGGCGCGGGTCTTGGTCGCCATTCATCGATCCGCCGCAGGAATTCTCGAAACAGGTTCCTCGGCACGGCAACCCCTGCATCTGGAACGTGACATAGCGACCATGCAGTAGACGGCTTATACCAACCGCCCTTAATATTGACCCGTTTCACCCCGTGGCGCTTTGGGTTGATTTTTGTCGCCAGTCAGGAGCGCGTTGCGCCACGGTGCGGGCACCGCAAGCGACGCGCGACGCCGCTGGCGACAAAAATCGCCCGGCCCTACGGGTGGGGCACATCGGCCCGCCGGGTGCGTTGCGGCGCCAATGGGCGGCGCTTGCCCGCCATCTGGGACTCGGGGGTCCCGCATGTCCGGCGTCAGCGCCTTTGAGACAGATCGGAGCTATTGAACAAGGGAGGATTTCTGGGTCATCGTAACCGCCAAGGAGTGGAGATGAGACAGAAATCCGGAAAGCTGAAAGAGCCGGCCGAGAAGGTCGTCAGAGACATCCGCCGTGCGACGCGGAAGCAGTACTCCGCCGAGGAAAAGATCCGCATCGTGCTGAGCGACCATCGCGCCCCCGGACGACGAGCGATCCACCAATCATCCATCGCGCCGCCATGGAACGGAGGAGCCGTCACCACCCGGCAACGGCTGCGGCGGACCGGCTAGGCGCGCCGCTTTGGGAGGCTCTCCTCGGCGATGATTCCGTAAGGGCCATAGGTGACGTAGGAGATGGCGGCGTATCGCTTGCTGTGCTTCTGCTCGAGTTCGCCCTTGCTCCAAAACGTCGCGCTCGCCATCTCGGCCTCGCGGAATTCGAACCCGTCGTACAGGTGCAGCGACATGAAGTGTGGTGCGCCGGTAACCGGATTCTTGATCGGCTCGACTTCGGCCTCCAGCACGCCGGAGACCAAAAACCGCCCTTTTCGGCCCTCGAGATCCCATTCAAACTCGATATCCGCGAAGATCGGTTCCGGCTCGTTCTCGATCGTCGAGCCGTAGATCGCGAAGCCGGTCGTCGGCTCTTGCTCCTCGCCGCCCATGATCTTGAATAGCGCCTCGACCTGCGCTTCGGTGGCGGCCTTGTCGATGATGCTCCACCAAGTGCCCTTGCCTTCGTGAACCGGGCCCGGCCAGCGGTAGGCCCCCGCCACCCGCAGGCCATCGAGACGGACGTCGCCGAAATATCCTTCGGTGATTTCCATCGCCATGACCCCCTCGCAGGGGGTCCGTGTCGGCGGCGCCATGGCCTCGCATGGACAACCGTAATCGCAGCTGCAGGTTCCGATTTGCTTGGTTCTGATCATCCAGTCGACGTAGGCCATCCGGTCCCCTCCTCACGGACTGTTTTCGCTGGCTCGCCGCTCCGCCGGTGACTGTAGCAAGTGTCGGTCGGCGGCCCAATAGGCGGTCGGATTTCCATTCGAGAATTTTTTGTGATTGGATTGAACGGGTGAAATCCGGTGTCACGTATGAAGCAAAGTTCGGCCATGCGACCGTCTTTGCGCCACCATTTGTTAGGCGGGCGGGCGGCGTCATGCAACGAATCACCGGCAAGAGGATGGGGACTCGGCGTCACGGACTCGTTCGACTTGAGCGGCCGCGATCCCGGTCGACGTCGGCTACTCGATCCAGGGCTGGCCGGCGGCGGAGGAATCATCCGAAAACGCCTTGTATCGGCGAGGCTTCAGCGGCGCTTCGACAACCGCGCGTTAATGGCGCGAAGGTATCGGCGGTCCCCGTCCCCGAAGTCGCCCTCGGCGATGTCGGCCTTGTAACCTTTCAACTCCTCGCGCAAGTCCTGCGAGATACCGGACTTGGCCAGCAGCTTGTCGATCAGCGTAAGGGATTCGGCGTTCTTCCCAGCCGCCTCGGCGGCCGGCTCGGCGGTCTCGTCGTCCAGGTCCTCGTGTCCGGCGTCGTCGGCGTCGTCGGCGTCGTCGGTGTCGTCGGCGTCGTCGGTGTCGCCGCTAACGCCGGTATCGTCTGAGTCGTCGGTAACGGAGTCGGCTTGGTCCGGTACCAGCAAATCGTCCCAGGTCATGCCGGCGGCGGTGATCCGGGCATGCACTTGGCGCGCCGCCTCCAGCACTTCCTCGTCCGGCTCGCTTCCCAGCCTTTCCAAAAGCCCGACTACCTCATCCCGTTTCAGTGGTTCAGTCATTCTCAGCCTCTTTCAAAGGGTGCATCCGTGCGGGGAAGGAACCGGTCCGACTTTTGCCGGGTAACCTCCAAACTCCCGGCAATCGTACCTCCATTTCACCGCCGGAAGAACCGCCCTGATTCGGCAACGGTCCGACGGCCTCCTCCTTCGAATACGGCCGCGACCATGTGCCCTCGAGCGGCAGGTGATGGGTGTGGGGGGCGCCGCTCGGCGTTCATGTTCTTGGCATCGGGCCAAAATCCGACGTTTTAGCAGGAATTTCCGCGATGCCCCGATTTTTTCCGCTCCACCCGCAGCGTGCGGACGTCAAATCGGAGGATGCTTATAGTCTGTAGTTGACCCCAAGCAAACATTCAGTGCGGCGGCCTCGGCCCAGCATCTTGACGGCCATCATCGCAACAAAAGCCGGCACATTCTTGCCGCCCCCTGTGCTACCATCGGCGTAAGACAAGGAACGCAGCTTCATGCTGCCAGTTGATACGGGACAAGAGTGCGGGAGGGACCCAGCTATGAAACGACGGAAAGCAGCGCTTCTAGGCTTCGCAGCATCGTGCCTGATGTTCCCTGCGGGAGCGCTCAGTGCAGAGCTGATCAGGGCTGGCGCCCCGGTCTACGCTTACGTCTTCAACGTCGGCTCCAAGGACGTGACGGTCATCGACACCGCGACCCAAGAGGTCGTCGACACCAGGTCGCTCGGCGCGAGCGTGCGCTGGTTGTCGAACGAACGGAACTTCTGGGATGGGCGCTACATCTGGACCTACGATATCGTGGAGAAGAGGGTCCACCTGATTGCCATCGACCCCAAAGAAATGCGGGTGGCACGGCGCGTCGAACTCGGCAAGGGACCAGCCCACAGCGCCCAGATCACCCCGGACGGGCGCTACGTACTGGTCAACGTGGCGGGCGACAACGTCATCGCGGTGGTCGAGCGTGAGACCCTAAATGTGGTGCGGAAGGTCCCCACCGGACAGTTCCCCTGCGACATCGACATCTCGCTCGACGGCAAGCTCGCCTACTTTCCGGAGCGCGATCAGCACACGGTGGCCTACCTCGATCTGGCAAGCTTCGATATCCTAAAGCGGGTGGCCCTGGCCGAGGGATCGAAGCCGCACATGGTGGGCGTGGCTCCGGGTGATGGATCAGTGTGGGTCCAGACCGCCGCCGGCGGGACCAACGAGGTGCTTGATGGGAACACCCTTGCCGTGCGCGGCAGCCAGAAGCTGGGCCAGGTTCCGGTGGCCGCCGCATGGACGCCCGACGGCCGCTACGGCTACATCACCCACTTCAAGGACGACTTTATCTCGGTGGTGGACGCCAAGACGTTACAGGAGGTGAAGCGAATCCGAGTCGGCCAGCGGGTGGCCAATGTCGGTTTCCGACCCGACGGCCGCTACGCCTACGCCACCGTCACCGGCGAGAACAAGGTGGTGGTGATCGACACGGGTCGAATGGAAGTGGTGAAGGAGATTGTAGCCGGCCAGGAGCCTTGGGGCCTCGTGATCATGTCACCTCCTGAATCCGGGTAGCCGGTGCGGAAATTGGTGGGTTAAGGCGGGGCTTGTTGTCTCGCCTCCGGCCATGCAAACGGCGAACACCATGCTTCCGCGGTTGGCCGAGGGTGTTGAAGAAGTCCCGAGGGCCAGAATTTTTGAAACAATGGTTCAAAGTCCGGGGTGATATTGAATCCATGTTGCTTCAAGCTCAGCCTACGGGAACGATAGTTGGACAAAATCCGTCGGCTCCGACTTTTTTAGCAGCCTCGGCTAAGAAGCGAAGTTCCAGCCATGTCCCGTTTCGTCGGCTGCACCCCAGAAAGCGGAAGTTTCTGGCAGCCCTCGATTATTTTTTCGTGATGAGGCCCGCTATCGAAGCCGCATCCCCGCCTCGTTCGCCGGTGCGATGTGGGCGTTGCGCCAGTCGGCGTCGGGGCCAAGCTTGTCGGCCTCCAGGGTCTCGATGGTCTTTTCGATCAGCTTTTTGACGAAATCCAAGCTGAGGATCGCGAAGTAGCGCGCCGCGTCCACATCGTCGAAATAGTAGTCACCGTCGATGCAGCCGTTGGCCTGGTGGTTGCGGGCGAGCTGGGTGCCCACCTCCAGTTTCGTCTCCGGAACCTCGATGCCGCCGCTCTCGGCCAGCCGCTGGATGCCGAAGACCATGTTATGCCGCACCGTGACCCGGTAAATTTTCCGTTCCGTCATGCCCAAAGTACTCCCGTCCTGTCCTGATCCTGCGGGTCCGGTGCCGCCTCGGCAATCAGCACGAAAATCTTCCTTAATCCGCTTTCGACACTTCGGCAATGTTTCGCTTGCGCTCGCCTCTCTCAACCGTGCCGGCTAGGATTACTGTCCCGACGTTTCTGCAACGCTCATGAGGTGCGGCCCGGCGCGCTTGCCTTCACCCGCCGCACGGCTAAAATTACCATCATGTGCGAACTGCTGGGCATGAACTGCAACGTCCCGACGGACATCCGGTTTAGTTTCTCGGGGCTCATTCAGCGCGGCGGGCGGACAGGCCCGCACCGGGACGGCTGGGGCATCGCCTTCTACGAAGGCCGGGGATGTCGGACCTTCCACGATCCGTTGCCCGGCTGCGAGTCCAAAATCGCTGAACTGGTGCGGACCCACACGGTCAAGAGCCTGAACGTCATTTGCCATATCCGCAAGGCGACGAACGGCCGCGTCTGCCTGGAAAACACCCATCCCTTCACACGCGAGCTGTGGGGGCGAAGCTGGGCCTTCGCGCACAATGGGCGCCTGAAGGGGGTGAAGGACTGGCCGCTCAGGTTCTACAGGCCGATCGGCACAACAGACAGCGAGCACGCGTTCTGCTGGATTCTGGATCAAATCCGAGCGCGTCATCCGGCTCCGCCCAAGAGGGACATGGCGGTGTTGCGCCTCGTCCGGGAGCTAACCGCGAGGCTGAATGCCTGCGGAACTTTCAACATGATGCTTTGCGACTCGCGCTACCTGTACTGCCACTGCAGCACGGACCTGAGCTGGCTGACGCGGCGCGCGCCCTTCGGCGAGGCGCGCCTGATCGACACAGAACTGACGGTCGACTTCGCCAAAGAGACAACACCGCGCGACATTGTCACGGTCATCACGACGCGGCCTTTGACCCACCACGAGCCGTGGCAGGTGATGGAGCGAGGCAGCATCGTCGTATTTCGCGACGGTCTGCCGGTAGGCGCCTGACGGCACTCGGGGTTCCGACCAGGTCGAGCCTCTGGGTATCCTGATTCACAACCCGAGCGCGGCATGGAGTGTGTGTTCGGCTGTGGCATCCGATACGTGACACACCGAGCTGAGCGAGGACAGCCTGCGTGGCGCTGGAACGCTTAATCGGTCATCCTCTATGACCGATGGTACAAGCGACCGATTCGGAATTCTATCGATCGCCCTGCAGCTTATTCATGGCGCGACGGAGGGCCCGCCCGGCGGCCCGGGCCTTGTCTTCCCTGCGGGCGATATGCCTGGCCTCGTCGACGACGACGCGCGCGACCTTGGCCGCCTTTTCCCTCGCCCGGGGATCGGAGGCTAGTTTTTGCGCCGCGTAGCGGGCGATATTGCGCAGCAGGAAAAACATGGCGGCATATTAACCGATCGGGCCGCGTGCCGCCAGACCGGCGGTTATCCTTTGCGCAAGACGGTCGCGAGCCACCATTGCTTGTGGCGCGGGAGTCCGGGCGGGCGGTAGTAATGCCTGACCTCGAAGAACCCGGCAGCGGTGACGTAATCGCGCCAGGTGGTAAGATCGAGGAAGCAGCTGTAGCGGTCGCCGCTGACGCCTTCTTCGTTGTTTCCTCTCGGGTTCGAGCAGAACAGGACGCCCCGGGACTTCAGGGACTCGGCGAGTTCCGCTAACACCCGGGGCAACTCCTGGCTCGGCACGTGGAACAACGACGCATTCGCGAAAATGCCGTCGAAGCGGCTCGCCGGCAATTTCATCGCGAGAAAATCCTGGTGCAGAACGTCGCACCCGGAATACCGGCGCGCCATGGCAACGAATTCCAGCGATCCGTCCAGGCCCGTGGCGTCATGGCCCAACGACCGGAAATAACGCAAGTCTCGTCCCGGCCCACACCCCAAATCGAGGATGGCATAGGGGGGCTCGCCCTCGATCGCTTCCAGGAGCGCCTCATAGTTCTGGCTGACATCGTGATTTCGAGTGCCGCCCCAGTAATCTTCGGCCGCCCGGTCATAATGGCCGATGGTTATTTCCGAAAGGCGCCGCAATTGTGCTTTATCGAGCGCTTGGCTGGGCATGGGGATCACGAACGTGCTGACCGCACCGCGGTCGCCCCGGCAATCGCCCCAGCCATAAAAGCGAAGGCGACCGCGCCGGTCACTGCGCGCGCTCCGCGTCCACGGGGCGAGTTGGTTGATCAGATGGGGCGCTGCCCCTTCTTCGACGCTGCCACACAACCAGGAAGACAAGG
Source organism: Pseudomonadota bacterium (assembly GCA_022572105.1). Taxonomy (GTDB): domain Bacteria; phylum Pseudomonadota; class Alphaproteobacteria; order Kiloniellales; family J153; genus JACZWN01. The sequence goes on from JACZWN010000009.1 coordinate 27,599, forward strand.
ACGAGGCCGCCCGCGCCCAGCCAGATCAGGCCTCCATCGAGCAACCAGGTCCCTATAGCGTTCAACGTCAAGACGCCGGTCACGAAGAGCATAAGACCGCCACAGCAAACCAGATGGGCAACGATCAATGCCGGCCATCCCCTGCCCTTAGGTTCGTTGTCCATCTCGTCCTCTTTTTCCCCGCCGGACGCTTCCAGCGAAGGCCAAAATTTTGTCCATCGTGACGTGAGGAGCCACGTCGATCGCCCGAAGGGCGCCCTCTTATCCCGCGCAGCAGGACAGCTTGCTCACGTCCTTCTCGAAGGTCTGCGCCGCCAGCTTGAGGCCCTCCACCGTGGTCAGGTAGGGAAAGATCATATCGGCGAGATCGCGCACCGTGAGCCCCTGCTTGATCGCCAAGGCGGCCGTCTGGATGCTGTCGCTGCCTTCGGGCGCCAGGATATGCGCGCCGAGCAGACGGTCCGTTTCGACCTCCGCCACCAGCTTGATCAGGCCCCGCGTGTCGCGCGCGGCGAGCGCCCGGGGAACGTATTCGAGCGGCAACGCCGAGGTCTTGACGGCTAGACCTCGTTCGCGAGCCTCTGCTTCCGTCAACCCGACGCTCGCGACCTGAGGATCGGTGAACACGACCGAGGGCATGGCCGTGGCGTCGTAACGGCGGCCGTCACCGTTCAAGGCATTCTCCGCGGCGATCTTGGCGCCGTAGGCCGCCATGTAGACGAACTGGTCGCATCCGGTCACGTCGCCGGCCGCGTAGACCCCCGGCTTGCTGGTCCGCATCCGGTCATCGACCTCGATACCGCCGTTGGGCAGGAGCGCGATCCCGGCTTCCTCGAGGCCCATCGCTTGTATGTTCGGCCGGCGGCCGGTCGCGACCAGGACCGTCTCGGCCTCGAGCGTTTCCTCCCGGCCATCGACTTCGATCGAGAGGGCAACGCCGCGCTCCGTCCGCCGGATATTCCGGTAGGCGAGGCCGCCGCGCACCGTGATTCCTTCGTCCCGGAAGTAGCCGGTGAGCGCCTCGCCGATTTCCGGTTCGGCCTCCGGCAGAAGGTGTCGGCGGGTGACGAGCGTGACCTTGGCACCGGCGCGGGCGAGCATCTGCGCCAGCTCGCAGCCGATGTAGCCGCCGCCGATCACGAGCATCGATTCGGGCAGGGCTTCGAGCTCCATGACGGTCGTGCTGGTCAGGTAGGGTATGGTGTCGATTCCCGGGATCGACGGCATTGCCGGCGCCGATCCGGTCGTGATGATGATCTTCCCGGGACGCAGCAGGCTCCCGTCGATCGCCACGCCGTCGTCGGATAGCCGAGCCGGGCCCTCGATGTAGGCGACATTGTTATAGGCCGGCAGGATGTCGATGTATTTGGCCTGCCGGAGACCCGCGACCAATTCGTCCTTTTGGGCGATGAGAGCGCGCCAATCCTGGAGGCTAGACCGAGCGTGAATTCCCGCAAAGCGCGAGGCCGCACGTGCCTGATGCAGAGCCTCGGTGGCGCGGATCAGGGTCTTCGAGGGCACGCAGCCAACGTTGACGCAGGTGCCGCCGATCGTCCCGTGGCCGACAAGCGTTACCTGTGCGCCGAGCTCGGCGGCCGTAATCACTGCCGAGAAACCGGCGGAGCCGGCGCCGATGACGACGAGGTCGGGAGTCCCGTTGCTCCGCCCCACGCCGTTGCCGCAACACGCACGATTCTGACTGGTCATGTTCTGGCCCCGCTCTCTTCGGTTTTGGCGACAGGCGTCTCATCGGAATGTTTCCGCCACCGATAGACTGCGTAGATCGTCAGCAGAAT
>JACZWN010000175.1 GCA_022572105.1 Pseudomonadota bacterium
CGCGGCTTCGACCTGTGACCGGCGCCGAGCGGACGAGGTCCACGGCGCGCCGGCTCGGCGCGCCGTGCCTGGGGCTGGCGCTGCTGTGCGCGCTGGCCGCCGTTGCGTCGGGTTTCGGTCACCGCTGGGATCTGTGGGATTATGGCACCGGCTTCTCCATCCTGCGCTGGGCCGCCTATTTCGGGCTCGGCGTCGCCGCCATGTCGATCTGCCTGGGCCTCTACGCGCTCTTCACCCGGGCCTGGCTGGGTCTCGCCCTGGCGGGTCTGGCCTTGGCGGTCGGACTGGCGAGCGCGGGCGTGCCGTGGACCTTCCTGCAGCAGGGGCGAAAGGCCCCGCCGATCCACGATATTTCGACCGATATCGATAACCCGCCGAGGTTCGTCGACATCCTGGCGCTGCGCGCCGGCGCCGAGATCCCGCCCGAGCACGGCGGCCCGCTGGTCGCCGCCCATCAGCGCAAGGCCTACCCAAAAATCGGGCCCGTGACCTATCGCCTGCCGCCCGACCGGGTCTTCGAAAGGGTGGTCGCGGTGGCCCGCGATCTGGGCTGGACGATCGTCGCCGCGGTGCCGGAGGAGGGCCGGGTCGAGGCGACCGACGAGACCTTCTGGTTCGGCTTCACCGACGATATCGTGATCCGCATCCGCAGCGACCTGAAGGGCAGCCGGATCGACATCCGCTCGACCTCGCGCGTCGGCGTCAGCGACCTCGGCGTCAACGCGGCCCGCGTCCAGGCCTTCATCGACAAGCTGATCGAAGGCTCGGTGGTTCAATAGGCCAGTGGTTCAATAGGCCGGGCACGGGCGCCCGCGTTCCCGAGGCCACGCCGGTTCGACCTCAGGCGCGCCGCGCCGGCTCGCGCGACAGGCCTTGGGCCTCGAGCGCGCTCAGATAGGCCTGCCAGATCTCATCCTGGTTCCGGCCCAACTGGTAGAGGTACCGCCAGGAGAAGATGCCGGTGTCGTGCAGGTCGTCGAACTTGATGCGCACCGCGTAGTTGCCGACCGGCTCGATCTCCAGGATGCCGACGTGCCTGCGTTCGGCCACGACCTTCTTGTCGCCCGGGCCGTGGCCCTGGACCTCGGCCGAGGGGCTCTCGACGCGCAGGAGCTCGGCCGGATAGGAGAACGTGACCCCGTCGTCGAAGTCGATCTCCAGGCGCTTGTCCGCGGCGACGTAGCGGATCTCGCCCGGCCGGTGCTCGGTCTCGAAGCTCTCGCCCATGGTCTAGTCGTCCAGTTGCCGCGCCTCGTCGGCCAGCATGATCGGGATGCCGTCGCGGATCGGATAAGCGAGCCCGGCCTTGCGGCTGATCAGCTCCTGGGCCTCGACGTCGTATTCCAGCGGTTCCTTGGTCACCGGGCAGACCAGGATCTCCAGCAGCTTCGGGTCGACGCCCGCTTTCGCCTCGGTCATGCTCACTGTCCTTATACCAATGCGCGCGCGCCGGCGCGCTAATGCGTGGCGCCGCCCGGTTCGTGGACCGCCATCTCCATGATCGCGGTCATGGTCCGGGCGCGCTCGGGCAGGCTCATGGCCTCCAGGAGCGCCTGCTTCTCGGGCGCGGCAAAGGGGCAGATCATGGCCAGCGAGGTGACCAGCGCCGCGTCCCCGGCCTCCTCGATCGCCGTCCAATCGCCCTCGATGCCGTTGGCCTCGAAGTAGCAGCCGAGCGTCTCCAGGAAGCGCTCCCGGTCGATCTCGCTTGCCTCCTCCTCGAGGTCGCCGCGGAACCGGCCGTAGTCGGCGACCACGCGCCGGTAGCCCTCGATCGGGGGCAGCTCGCGCGCCACGTCGAAGCGGATCACGCCGGTGAGCGTAATCAGGTAGCGGCCGTCGCCGGTTTCGCTGAAGGCGGTGACGCGGCCCGCGCAGCCGGTCTCGTAGACCCTGGCGGCGCCCACGTCGGGGGCCTCGGCGCAGGGCTGGATCATGCCGATCGTGCGCTCGCCGGAGAGGGCGTCGCGCACCATGGCGAGATAGCGCGGCTCGAAGATGTTGAGCGGCAGGCGCCCGCCCGGGAGCAGCAGGACGCCGGGCAGCGGGAAGATGGGCACGACCCGGGGCAGGTCGTCGAAGTCGGGCCGGAAGGCGCCCGGGTCATGAAACAGCCGGGTCATGAGAACAGCAGCGACGACAGGCGCCGCCGGGCGCTCTGGGTGAGTTCGTCCTTCGGACCCCAGGCCTCGAAGAACTTGAGCAGCTGGTGGCGCGCCGCCGCCTCGTTCCAGTTCCGATCGCGGCCGAGGATCTCGAGCAGCGCCTCGACCGCGGCCTCGCGCTCGCCGGCCGCGTGCCGCGCCATGGCCAGGTCGAAGCGCGCCTGATGGTCGTTTGGCTGGGCCGCGACGCGCGCCTCGAGCTCCGGAATCTCGCCGGTCTCGGCGCTCTGCTCGGCCAGCTCGAGCGCCGCCTTGATCGAGGCGAAGGCCGCCGCCGAGCCCTTGTCCTCGGGCAGGGAATCGAACATCTGGCGGGCGGCCGCGGCATCGCCGGCATCGAGATGGCAGCGGATCAGGCCGGCCAGCGCCGCCTCGTTGTCGGGCTCGTGCTGGAGCACCTGGCCGAACAGCGCCGAGGCGGCCGCCGGCTGGCCCGACTCGAGCGCGGCCTGGGCCTGCTCCAGCGCCTGATCGACCGGCGAGGGACCGAGCTCGGCACCGGCCTGGCTCGCCAGGCGATCGACGAAGGCCTTGACCTGGCTTTCGCTCTGGGCACCGACGAAGCCGTCGACCGGCTGGCCCTTGACGAAGGCGTAGACCGCCGGGACCGACTGGATGCGCATCTGCGCGGCCAGTTCCTGGTTCTCGTCGATGTTGACCTTGACCAGGCGCACCGCGCCGCGCGCGGCCTGGACCATCTTCTCGAGCGCCGGGGTCAGCTGCTTGCACGGGCCGCACCAGGGCGCCCAGAAGTCGACGATCACCGGCGTCGTCATCGAGGTCTCGATGACGTCCTGGGCGAAGCGCGCCGTATCGCTGTCCTTGATCAGACCGCCGGGCGGCTCGCCGCCGTTGGCTTTGCCGGCCCCGATGATGGTTTCCATGGCAGATTCCGAACCCTTCCCCGCCCCTCGATCCGGCTTCCCGGTGTCGGCGGGCCGGGCCATACATGGCGCTTTTCCACCGTCCGCGCAAGCCTGGGGCCGGCGCTCCCGCCCGGCTCGCCCCGGGCCTCGCCGAGGGTCTCACCCAGGGTCCGATAGGGCGTCGAAATCGAGGAATCGCGGCGGGTGGCCGACCGCTTCCAGGAACCGCAGCAGGCCCTCGGGCGAGGTCGCCACGGTCATGTCGTTGACCAGGGGATGGGCGTTGATCGGGTCACAGTCCAGAAGCGCCTTGTCGAGCACCATACGGACCTTGCCCTCGGTGTCGTTGATGACGCCGAAGGGCGTTACGGCGCCGGGTTCGACGCCCAGGTAGGTCATCAGGCGGGCCGCGCTGCCGAAGGAGAAACGCCCGGCGCCCAGCGCCCGGCCCAGCGCCTTCAGGTCGATCTCCCGATCCTCCAGGCAGGTGATCAGCCACATGGCGCCCTTCTTGTTGCGCAGGAACAGGTTCTTGATATGCGCGCCCTCGATCTCGCCGCGCCGCGCCTTGGCCTCGGCCACGGTGTGGACCGGCGGGTGGGTGAAGGTCCGGGTCTCGATACCGAGCTCGGCGAGGCGCGCGAGCAGGTCCTCGGGGCTGGTCGGCAGCCGGGCCGTGGTCTCCTGGGCGGTGGTCTCCTCGGGCATGGGCCTCGGGCTCGAATGATGGGTGCCGTGCGCCGGCCTCATAACCGCTCGGGGCGCGCGCGCGCAAGGCAAAAACGGCGCTCCCATGGTTTATGGGGGGTTTCGGGCGCGCCCGGATAGGTGCTTGCAAAGCGCGCCCAAAGGTATTATCTGGCCAGCTGTTCGAGGCGCCCCGTTCAAGGTGCCGGGTGCGGGCGTAGCTCAGGGGTAGAGCACAACCTTGCCAAGGTTGGGGTCGTGAGTTCAAATCTCATCGCCCGCTCCAATTTCTACATTAATAACAGTTGGTTGCTGGGAGGGGTCAGATAGAGACTAAGGGGCTGGGGAGCTGGTTGGGGAGCCAAACAGAGGCAGAGCACCCCACTCAGCGGTACCGTCCCCACCCCAATCATGCCAAATTAACCCCCAAGAACACCGGCCCGCCCCTGTCGGCTTTAGAGCCAACACCGGTCGCAAATTCGCGCATTTGGGCACTTCCGCCAGTCCCCGAGTTAGAGAACAGCCTCGGCTAATAAGCGAAGTTCCGACCGCCTCCGCGCCACGTCCGGTCTACCCCCAACAAGTGACATTCAAGTGCCGATATCCGGTTGCGGTGTGGTGGAACCGTAGAAGAGAATGCCCTCACCTCTCGCGGTTCCAGGCGCAACCATCATGTCCCAAGATATCGTTTCAGAACTGGCCCCAAGCGGCACGATCCGCGCCGGCATCAATATGGCAAACACCCTTCTCGTCACGGGTTCCACACCGGCGGGGGAGCCAACCGGTGTTTCGCCCGACATGGCCCACGAAATCGCGGACCGTTTGGGCGTGGCGGTTTCCTACGTGCCGTTCGCCTCGCCCGGCGAGGTGGCCGACGCGGCGCGCAGTGACGCATGGGATATCGCCCTGATCGCGGCCGAGCCGGCGCGCGCCGAGAACATTGCGTTTTCCGCTGCCTATGTGGAGATCGAGGCGACCTACCTGGTGCCGGAAAGCTCTTCCTTGCGTTTGGTCGAGGATGTCGATCGCCCGGGCATGCGCATCGCGGTCTCGGCTGGGACCGCCTATGACCTCTACCTCACCCGCAGTCTCGAACACGCGGAACTCCAACGGGCGAAAGGCATGACCGGCGCGGTCGATCTATTTGTCGCCGAAAAGCTGGATGCCTTGGCTGGGCTCCGGCCGGCCTTGAACCGGCAAATTGAAGAATTGTCCGGCACACGGATCTTGGAAGGGCGCTTCACCGCGGTGCAGCAGGCGATTGGAACGAAACCGGAAAACGTCGCCGCCGCCGCGTTTCTGCAGAAGTTTGTGGCGGAGGCGAAGGCGAGCGGGCTGGTCGCCCGTCTGATTGAACGCCACGGCGTCGAGGGCCGGCTCCAGGTCGCGTCCGACGACTAGGGGCTAGGATATCACCGCGCCTCGCCGCGCCCGAGTGGCGGCGGAATGCTCGAATTCTTGTTCTTGGCTGAGGCTGTCGATCCGTAGCCGCCGGCGCTCCTTGGTATAAGCTAGAGTGATCCTGATCCGGCCACGAATGGCCGGGCCAGGATCACTCTGCAAACCCTAAAGAGTCCCGCAGATTTTGCGAAGCCCGCCCACACGGCCGTGTCGCGCGGAGTTTCGAAACCCTGCCTAGGACAGCGGCGGGGTTACGCTCTGATTGCGGCGGTTCGGCTCGCTGGTCATGATCAACGGCTCGTCGTCCGCGGCCTCCGACTCGGGCGACTCGAAGAGGGCGTGGATCCGCGCCAGAACCAGAACCGCGACGAAGACGAGAACGGAGGCCAGGACGACCTTGAAGGGTAGCGTTTCAACCATGACAGGTTCTCCCGCTATTCTGCCACCCCAATACGCCGGCCAGGCCAAGGCCAACTGACCGGTCAACCCGATGACCGTCTGACAGGATGCCCGGCCCGCGGCGCAGACCGACGCGCCGGAGAGGGCGAAGAACAGCCAGGCGAAGGTCCCGACGACGCCGGCGCCGTAAACGGCAAGGAAGGGTCTTACCAGCCTCATCGAGGGGGATGCTCCGCGCTGTCGTGGCCGTCGGTCGGGGTGAGACCGGTTAATTCTTCTGCTCCAAATCTCAAGATTCCATGAACGCCGGCGAACGCCGGGCGCCTGATTTCGGTTTCGGCCGCGGATCGTGAGCGCGGGCGCCTCGTTTACGCCCTGGCCCTGGCGCTGGGACCGGTGGCCGGCGGCGCGACCGGTGGCGAACCGACGCGTACGGCCGAGCCGGCACCCTATGGCGAGCACCCGGTCAAGGCCGCCTTCCGGTATAACTTCGCCAAATTCTCCGAGTGGCCGAGCGACGCCCATGCGAACGGCGCGGCGCCGCTCAGGGTCTGCGTCCCGGGCCAAGATCCCTTCGGCACGCCGCTCGAGACCATGGAAGGCAAGCGGATCAAGGAGCGCCTGGTCGCCACGCTCCGCATCGCGTGGCTCGACCAGGCTCGCCGGTGCCAGGTCCTGTACGTCGGCGCCTCCGAGCGGGACCGCCCGGGCGCGATTCTCGCGCGCCCCGGTCGCCAACCGATCCCGACGGTCACCGATCTACCGGGCCTGGGTCCCCCTGGCGCGATGATCGATTTCCAGGCCGTCGCCGACAAGGTCCGCTTCGAGATCGACACCGATCACGCGGCCTTCGCGGGCCTGAGCTTCAGCTCCAAGCTGCCGTCCCTGGCCGAGATCGATGCCGGCCAATTCGGACCTCGGATCAGCCGGGTCCGACCGGACGGCCGAGCCGGCCGGTCGCCCGCCGCCCGCATTTTGCTTCGCTTTTGCCGCGACCCCGTGATATTGTTCGGTCGTGAACCGAACCGAACAACCAGGGCGAACGGCACTCCCCCTGGCCGCGGCCGCGGCGCGGCTGGGGATCAGCCCCGACGCCTTGCGGATGCGCATAAGGCGCGGAAAGGCCGAGGGTTTTAAGCGCGCCGGCCGGCTCTTCGTCTACCCGAACGAACAACCGGACGCGCCCGTTCGAGCCGCCGTCCACACGGACGAACAAAGGGGTTCGGAACGACGGCGAGCGGGCGAACCAGGGCCGAGCCAGGAGCCGTTCCGGGATCGAAACGAATTTGCCCCGGCGGCGGAAATGGATCCCGGCGCGGGACCCGGCGGCGTCCCGGAACAGGCCCTGCCGGTGATCGTCGAGTTCCAAAAGGTCGAGCTCACCCGGCTCCTGCGCGACAACGCGCGCCTCAACCAGCGACTCGACCAGTTGATGGACGAGATTCGCCATCTGCGCGAGATGCAGCAGCGCGAACAGGTGCTGCGACAGCAGGACCAGGCGCTG
>JACZWN010000176.1 GCA_022572105.1 Pseudomonadota bacterium
ACCTTCAGCCGGTCCCCGGCCGGCCCGCCTCGCGCCGTCTCCGCCTGCGCCGCCAGTTTCTCCCGGAGCATGTCCAGGAGGCCGTCGAGGCCCTTGCGGTTGATCACCGCGGCGAACTCCCGGCGCTGGGTCAGGGCCAGGCTGACCCCCTCGATCGAAACGTCGATGATCTTGTACCGCCCGGCCTCGGCACGCACCCGCCAGACCGGATTGGCCGCACCCTCGACGCCCTCGATGCTGGTCTCCACCAGCACGTCCTGGCGGCCCACGGGGTGGCTGGCCACGACGCTGAGGGTTTCGACCCGGTAGGCGCGGAGGTGGCGGGCGTAGCTGTTCAGAAGATACTCGGTAAAGAGGTCCTGGAACTGGGCGCGCTGTTTCGCCGTGGCGCGGTTCCAGTACTTGCCGAGCACGAACTGGCTGGTCAGCTCCAGGTTGAACCCGCGCCGCACCAGATCCCGTAGCGCCGCCTTGCGCTTTTCCGGGGCCTGGGTCTTGGCGGCCGATTGGAGGGCGCCGGCCTCGTTGCCGAGCGAGCGCACGAATTCGGCCGCTCCCTGCGCCGAGGTTTGCGCCGCGAGCGGGCCGGCGGCGCCCAAGGTCAAGGCCAGGAATAGGGACGAAACAAAGATCGAAGCGAATGCCTTACCCACTGTCATCGCACTGTTCTCCGCACAACCGGGCGTCCCATTGATTTCCGGGTCATTTGGACCCGCTTTGCGTGTCCCTCCCGAAGACGCTTTCCGGTTTGGTTTCCTTGGCTCCGATTTCAACAGAAAAATCTTAACGGAGTCTTTCGCAAACCCTGGATTTCCGCCGATTTTGAGAGAAATTTACTTAATGAAATTTGGACAAAACGTTACCGCCGGCCGCCGGTCCGATGGCTCCCTAGGCGTCGGGACTCACCGATTTCCGCGCTTTCCACCATGTCGCGAATCGCCCCAGGCGGGATTTCGCTCGACCTTCATGTTGGATTCGTCCCCGCCCCGCCCGTGCCTCCGCTTGTGTTATTGCTGTGACACGACGGTGCTTTCGCCAGTGCCGCCCCGGGCCTCGAACCGCGCCATCTGGCATGCCCCTTGCGTATCCCTGGGAGCAAGGAGTTCCGCCATGACCCTCGGCCCGAAGCCGCTTTTCACCCGAAGACCCGTATTCGCCCTGGTATTCGCCTTGGCCATGAGCCTGGCCGGCCCCTCGGGACTGGCCCAAAACCCCGAGGACTCCTGGGGTTCCTGCGCCCGCCTGACCGCCCGGGCCGAGCGCGCCCACGGCCTGCCCACCCATCTGCTGACCGCCATTTCCAAGGTCGAATCGGGGCGCTGGCACGCCCCATCGGGGGCAGTTCTTGCCTGGCCCTGGACCGTAACCGCCGGCGGCGAGGGGCGTTTTCTGCCCAGCAAGAAGGCCGCCATCGCCGAGGTCGAGCGCCTGCGCGCGCGCGGCGTTCACAACATCGACGTCGGCTGCATGCAAGTAAACCTGGGCTACCATCCCGAGGCCTTCGCGAGCCTGGAGGAGGCCTTCGATCCAGCCCAGAACGTCGCCTATGCGACCCGCTTCCTGCGCGACCTCAAGGCCCGGTGGGGCTCCTGGACGCGCGCGGTCGGCAACTACCACTCGAACACGCCGACGCTCAGCGGCCGCTACCGGGTCAAGGTCTTCCGCGCCCTTTACGCCGAGAAGCACCGGATCGCCAAGGCGCGCCGCGCGACCCGCCTGGCCGCGCTCGAGGCCAAGCGCAAGGCGCCCGGACCGCAAGCACGAAGCCCCCAAGCACGAAGCCAGGGCCTGTTACGGCCGCCGAGCGCGACCCCGAATCTGCGTTAGCGCGGGCCGGCTCAAGCGTCGCGGCCGGCGGTCAAAACCGCCTGCAACTCGGCCTCGTTGTCGGGCCACTGGGACCAGTCCTCGGCGCCCAGGTCCCATTTGTTCTTGTGTCCGGGATCGGCGCCGGCCTCGAGCAGGCGCTCGACCACCTCCAGACGGCCGCGCGCCGCCGCCGCCATCAAGGCCGAGTTTCCAGTCTCGCTCGCCCGGTCCACCTCGGCGCCGTGGGCGAGCAGGAGATCGACGGCCTCGAGATCGCCCTTGCCGGCCGCCTGGGCGAGCGCCGAGACGCCCCAGCGGCCGCAGGCCCCGGCGTCCGCGCCGCCTTCGAGCGCCGCCGCCAAGGCGGCCGTATCGCCGCGGGCTACCAGTTCCAGGATATCGGATTTCTCGTCGGTCACGTTTCCTTGCTCCTTAGCCTGTAGAGCCCTTTTTCCACCGCGCGAAGCGCGCGGTCAAGTCAGTTCAACCGAGCCCCTGGACGCATAGAGCCCCTGGACGCATCGAACCCCTGGGCATCGGCGATCCAGAGCGCCGCGCTCTTGCCGTCGGGTGACAGCGTTCCGGATCTTCGCTCACGCGGCGAACTCTTCGCGAAGGGCGCGCCCGTGCTGGTCGAGCGCGGGCACGGGGCCGAGCGCCCGCTCCTCGCCCGCCACGCGCGCCGGCGGGGCGATGAGATCGATCCGGCCACCGGGAATATCCACCGCGGCGCGGCGCAGCTGCGGATGCGCGGCGAGATCGGCGACCGAGTTGACCGCGCCATAGGCGATGTCGGCCGCGCGCAGGCGTTCGATCATCTGGTCCCGGGTCAGCTTGCCGAACACGGCGGCGATCTCGCGATCGAGCGCCGGCCGGTTGGCGACCCGCGCCGGGCCGTCGCGGAAGCGCGGGTCGGCCGCGAGCTCCGGCTTGGCCAGCGCCTCGGCGCAGAAGCGCAGCCACTCGCGCTGGTTCTGGATCGAGATCACCACCTCGCCGCCGTCGCCCGCCGCGTAGGCCCCGTAGGGCGCGATCGAGGGATGGTTGAGGCCGGCCCGCTCGGGCGCCTTGCCGCCGTAAACCTGATGCAGGAAGGGCACGTTCATCCAGTCGGCCATGGCGTCGAACAGGGACACCGCGACCCCGCGGCCCCGCCCGCTCCGCTCGCGCGCGTAGAGCGCCTCCAGGATCGCCATGGTGGCGTACATGCCGGCGCCCACGTCGCACACCGAGACCCCGACCCGGCCCGGCCCCTCGGGCCGCCCGGTGACCGAGGCCAAGCCGGTCTCGGCCTGGACCAGAAGGTCGTAGGACTTCATCCGCGCGTAGGGGCCTTGGTCGCCGTAGCCGCTGATGTCGCAGGTGACCAGCCGCGGGTTGCGCGCCCTGAGCTCGGCCGCGTCGAAGCCGGCGCGCGCGGCCGCGCCCGGCGCCAGGTTCTGGATGAACACGTCGGCCTTCGCGATCATGCGCTGGAGCAGCGCCTTGTCGCCCGCGTCCTTGATGTCGAGGACGATCGACTCCTTGCCCCGGTTGAGCCAGACGAAGTAGCTGCTCTCGCCCTCGACCACCCGGTCGTAGGCGCGCGCGAAGTCGCCTTCGGCGCGCTCCACCTTGATCACCCGCGCGCCCGAATCGGCCAGGCGCGAGGTGCAGTAGGGCGCGGCCACCGCCTGCTCCAGGGCAACCACCAGGAGGCCGTCGAGAGGCCGGGTCATTACCTATCGCTCCACGCCATGCGCCGGGCGGCCCTCAGTAGGGCTCGCCCTTCTTGTTGGTGAAGACGCGGCCCTCGGGCGCCGGGTCCAGGTGCAGGTCGATGTCGGGGTAGGTGACCGCATCGTCCCGCCGGCGGTCGCCGATTTCCAGGTAGGTCGCGGGCACGGTGCCCTTGTTGACCAGGTGATGGCCATCGGCCTTTCCGGCCGGGAAGCCGGCCGCCTGTCCGGCCGTCAGCACCTGCTCGCCGCCGTCGGTGATGAGCGTCAACGCGCCGTCGAGCAGGTAGACGAACTCGTCCTCGTGGCTGTGCCAGTGGCGCTGCGCCGACCAGGCCCCGGGCGGCAGGGTCACCAGGTTGACCCCGAAGTTGCTCAGGCCCAGGGCGTCGCCGAGGGCGCGCTTGATCCGGGTCCGGCACGGCTCCCGGAACGCCTCCGGATAGCTCGAGCCCTGGCGCACCGCCACCTCCTCGGGGTCGAGCGCCGGGGCTCCGGGTTTTTCGGCCATGGCTTCTCCGCTCCCTCCGTCTCGGCGCCCTGCCGGGCCCTATAGAACCCGGCGGCGCGCGCCCGGGCAAGCGCGGGTTTTTCCCGGCCGGGGAGGCCAAACGCGCAAGAATCGGATAGAAGGGGGCGGACGCCGCGGGCGAGGACAAGGGAGGGGAAAGAGCGCCATGAACGTCTATCGCATCTGGTGCAACCTCTAAGGAGGGCGTGCGCGACACCGCGTTCTCGGACCGGGCCGAGGCCTATTTCGGGCACCTGAAAAAGGATGGCCCGATCGCCGGCTACCGGATCGCGCGCCACAAAGTCGACCGCATCCTCGACCAGGGGCCGGAGGACTAAGGCCGGACCTCGAACTTGCTATAGAGCGAATCGAGCTTCTTGCCGAGCTCCTTGTTGTGGATCTTGTTGACCGGCTCGGCCGGCAGGAAGCGCCATTCCTCGCTCTCCTCGGCCAGCGCCTCGGCCAGCATCCACTTGTGCCGGAAGCGCCGGCCCTCGAGGCGGCGCACGGCGCCGATCTGGGCCGGGCTCAGCCAATCGCTGTCGAGGGTGGCGACGCGCGCCGGGTCCACGGCCAGCTCCTTGATCTCGGCGTAGCGCAGGACCGCCTCACGCCGCGCCCCGGCGAGATCCGGCTGTCGGTCCAGCGCCGCGCCGAACTGTACAGCCGACTCGAAGGTCTTGTCCTTGAGGCCGGCGAGCGCGTCGGTCGCCACGCCGTCCCGCTCCAGGCGCTCCAGGGCCGTTTGCGACAGGAGGTAGGGCACCGGCCGGTAGACCTCCTGGTTGAACACGTTCTGCATGAAGAACAGGCCGACGAAGGAGAACAGGCCGGCGATGATCGGGGTCGCCAACCAGCCGAAGCCGATGCCGCCCAGCACGCGCCAGCGAATCGCCCGGCCGCCCTTCAACAGCCCGATGCCGAGCACGGCGCCGACCACGGCCTGGGAGCTGGAGACCGGAACCAGCGGGATGGTCGGCAGCCCGGCGCCCGCGAGTATCGCCTCGAGCCCTTCCGAGGCGAACAGGAACAGGACCAGCGAGTGGGCGACGACCACGACCCAGGCGGCGACCGGCGAGAGCGGCAGGATCCGTCCGCCGACGGTCATCATGACGCGCTTCGAGTAGGTCATGACCCCGACCGCGATCGCCGCCGCGCCGAGCAGGAACAGCTGCTGGACCGAGGAGAAGGTGCCCAGCCCCATGACCCCGAAATCGGTGAACGGCGAGGTCGGGACGAACACGCCCATGACGTTGGCGATGTTGTTGGCGCCCAGGCTGTAGGCGCCGAAGGCGCCGGCCAGGATCAGGCCGAGGCGGGTATAGGCGTCCTGGCGCAGGAGATGCGGCTTGGCCCGGCGGATCCCATAGGTGGTCAGCTTGAACAGCAGCGCGGCGATGACGGCGGCGAGCAGCGGACAGATGATCCAGGTGCTCATGATCGTGACCATCGTGTCGGTGTCGGTGTGGGTTTCGCTGAACAGGTTCCAACCGATGATGGCGCCGACGATGGCCTGGGTGGTCGAGACCGGCAGGCCGGCCTTGGTCATGAGGTAGACCGCCAGCGCCGCCGCGCCGGCGGCCATGAAGGAGCCGCCCAGCGCGTTGACCGAGCCGAGCTTGCCGAGCGTGTGCGCGGCCCCTCCGCCGCCGAAAACCGCGCCCAGGATGACGAAGACGCTGCAGATGGCGGCCGCGGTGGCGAAGCGCACCATGCGCGTGCCGACCGCGGTGCCGAACACGTTGGCGGCGTCGTTGGCGCCCAGCGCCCAGCCGAGAAACAGTCCGCTGGACAGGAAGAAGAAAACCGATGCGTCCATACCCGGCGAGACCCGTCTAAACCGTCCGCTTGATGGTGTAGATGGCCAGGCGGTCGGCCACGTCCTCGGAGCGGTCGGCCAGGTTGTCGATGTGCTCGACGAAGTTGCGCAGGTGCGCCTTGCGGGACAGCGCCAAGTCCGAGGCGAAGATCGCCCGCTTGAGCTTGGTGCTCACCTTGTCGGCTTCCTTCTCGTAGAACATCACCTTGTGCATGTGGTCGCCGACCGCCTCGATATTGCGGAAGAAGGCGCGCGAGGCGAGCACGATGGACTCCACGGCGAGCACGACCTGATCGCACAGCACCGCGAAATCCGCGCGAAACTCGGGTGAAATGTCCGGCGTCTCGATGGAGAAGGCCCAGAGCGCGCCCTCGTGGAGGTTGAGCACCGAATCCAGGTTTTCGAGCAGGCCCAGCACGTCGCCGCGCGATTCCGGGATCAGCGTCTGAGCGTAAAGCTGGGTCTCGATCGAGCGGCGCAGCTTGTCGGCCTCGCTCTCCAAGCGGTTGACGGCCTGCAGCTTCGCATCGAACTCCGCCGAGGCGCCATCCGCCAGATAGATCTGGATGGCGCGTTTGAACAGCAACGCGGACTCGGAGAGCTTGTCGAGGAAGGCGTCGATCTCGTTCTCCAGCGCCTTGGTGCGGCCGAAGAGCGACAGGCCCTTGCCTAACATCGAGTTTCTTTCCGCCATCTCTCTCCTCTCCAGATTCAAACGCGCGCCGGACGTGAAGATGTATACGGCCCCACCCCGGCCCCACCCCGGCCAGGGCGGCGCCTCGATACGCCTCGCGGCCGGAATGGCACCCGATTCATCTCAGTTCGACGGCCTATCTTGCCGCACGGCACCGGGTCTGGGCAAGGTCGCGCTGCGGCCGCTCCGCACCGGGCGTTATCCCGCTCCGAACGGCGAGCGGCACCGGCGCACCACGAAACCCGTCCGCTCGATCCAGGCCCTTTCGCCGGGAACGAGGTTGCCGAGCTCGAGGTCCGTAATCTGGAGAGTACCATCCGCCTTTTCGATCGCCCGAAAGGCGTCGCGCGCCGCGTCGAACCGCGCCCTGTCGAGGACGAAACGGAATCGGCGAGTATACTGCGGCGAGCCGAGCCGATGCGCGCGCCCGTGAAAAACGG
>JACZWN010000010.1:0-13853 GCA_022572105.1 Pseudomonadota bacterium
GCCGGCGACCCGGGCATCGCAAGTCGACGCTGCTGCTGCAGGTGGCCGGCGCCCTTGGCACGGGCGGCGCGGGCGAGGCGCCGTCTTGCGCCTACGTCTCGGGCGAGGAATCGGTCGAGCAGCTGCGCCTGCGCGCGCGCCGCCTGGGCCTTGCCGGCGCGCCGGTCGTGCTCGCCGCCGCGACCTCGGTGCGCGACATCGTGGCCAGCCTGGACACCGCCCGCCCGCCGACCGCCGTGATCATCGATTCGATCCAGACCATGTACGTGGACAGCCTCGACTCGGCACCGGGCACGGTCTCCCAGGTTCGCGCCAGCGCCCAGGAGCTGATCCGCCTGGCCAAGGCGCGCGGCTTCGCCCTGCTGCTCGTCGGGCACGTGACCAAGGACGGCCAGATCGCCGGCCCCAAGGTGCTCGAGCACATGGTCGACACGGTGCTCGCCTTCGAGGGCGAGCGCGGCCATCAGTTCCGCATCCTGCGCGCGACCAAGAACCGCTTCGGGCCGACCGACGAGATCGGGGTCTTCGAGATGTCCGATGCCGGGCTCATCGAGGTCGCCAACCCCTCCGCCCTATTCCTGGCCGAGCGCCGCGGCAATGTGGCCGGCGCGGCGGTCTTCGCCGGCCTCGAGGGCACCCGCCCGCTGCTGGTCGAGATCCAGGCGCTGGTCTCGTCGTCGCCGCTGGCGACCCCGCGCCGGGCGGTGGTCGGCTGGGACGCCGGGCGCCTGGCCATGGTGCTCGCCGTCCTGGAAGCGCGTTGCGGGCTGGTCTTGGCCGGCAAAGAGGTCTATTTGAACGTTGCCGGGGGTTTGCGAATCGGCGAGCCGGCGGCCGATCTGGCCGTGGCGGCGGCTTTGGTTTCGGCCGCCACGGATCGAGCGGTCACTCCGGACACGGTGGTCTTCGGGGAAATCGGGCTGTCGGGCGAAATCCGCGCGGTCAGCCAGGCCGAAGCGCGCCTCAAGGAGGCCGCCAAGCTCGGCTTTACCCACGCGCTGACCCCGCCGGTCTCGGCCGGGCGCGGCACCGGGCGTGGGCGCGCGAAGGGGCTCGAGGTCCAGGAGGTCCCGCACCTGCAGGACTTGGTCGGCCTGTTCACCGAAGGCCGGGTCCGGCGCCTCGACCGGCCGCCGCGTGGGCCGGCGGCGGGCGGCGCCGGCTAGGTCCGAATCGGTCAGGCCCCGGCGGGCCCGAGCGGCCGGCGGCGAATAGGCGTAGCGTAAAGCGTAGCGTAAGGTATGGAAGCGCCTCCCATTAACCTGACCGATGCCGCGGTTGTGCTGGTGATCCTGATATCGGGCCTGCTCGCCTTCTTCCGCGGGCTGGTCCACGAGATCCTGGCGGTCATCTCCTGGATCGGGGCCGGGCTCGCGACCCTTTACGGATTTCCCTACCTCCAGCCACGCGTCCGCGAGTTGATCACGGTTCCCTTGATCGCGGACATGACGGCCGGCGTCGCCATCTTCCTGATCGCGCTGATCGTGCTCTCGATCTTGACCCGGATCCTCTCGCGCCGGGTTCGCACCAGCGCGCTCGGGCCGCTCGACCGCTCGCTCGGGCTGGTCTTCGGCTTCCTGCGCGGGGCGGTGCTGGTCTGCGTCGCCTGGCTGATATTCGCCTGGCTGCTGCCGCGCGAGGACCATCCGGAATGGATCACCGAAGCCAAGCTCCGGCCGCTGGTCGCGCGCGGCAGCGTCCTGCTGGTCGGGCTCCTGCCCGAGCGGCTGCGCGGCGGGCCGGCCGCGATACCGGGCGCAGCGGTAAGCGAGGCCGAGCAACTGCGCGCCATCCGACGGGAGTATCAAAATTTGCTCAACCCGCCGACAAAAGGCGATGCGCCGGAGAACGAACCCGGTTATAACACCCGCGAGCGGGACGAGATGCAGCGTGCCATCGAGGGCATCGGCGGATCCAAGGAGGGTGCCGAATGACCACCACCCATCCCTTCGACCCTCATCCGGGCGCCCCCTTGCCGGACGCCCCCGTGCTGGACGCCCCCTTTCTAGACGACGACAAGCTGCACGACGCCTGCGGGGTGTTCGGTATCTACGGCGACGCCGATGCCGCGGCGCACACGGTCCTCGGCCTGCACGCCCTGCAGCACCGCGGCCAGGAGGCGGCGGGCCTGGTCGCCTACGACGGCAAGCAGTTCAACGCTCACCGCGAGCTGGGCCTGGTCGGCGACATCTTCTCCCACGAGCGGATCATGAACCGCCTGGTCGGCCACGCGGCGATCGGGCACGTGCGCTACGCGACGGCCGGCGAGACGGCGCTGCGCAACGTGCAGCCGCTGTTCGCCGATCTGCAGTTCGGCGGTTTCTCCCTGGCGCACAACGGCAACCTGACCAACGCGCTGGCACTGCGCCGCCAGTTGGTCGAGCGCGGCTCGCTGTTCCAATCGACCTCGGACACCGAGGTCATCGTCCACCTCATGGCGACCTCCGAGTTCCACTCCGTGGTCGACCGCATGACCGACGCGTTGCGCCAGATCGAGGGCGCCTATTCGCTGGTCGCGCTGACCGATTCCTGCGTTTTCGGGGTGCGCGATCCCCTGGGCGTCAGGCCGCTCGTGGTCGGCCGCCTCGGGAAGGCGCACATCGTCACCTCGGAGACCTGCGCCCTCGACATCATCGGGGCCGAGTTGGTGCGCGAGGTGGAGGCCGGCGAGATGGTGGTGCTCGACGACTCGGGCGTGCACTCCTTGCGCCCCTTCCCGCCCACGCCCCAGCGCTTCTGCATCTTCGAGTACATCTATTTCGCGCGGCCCGACTCGTTCATGGAGGGCTCCAGCGTCTACGAGCGGCGCAAGCGCATCGGGGTGGAACTCGCGCACGAGAGCGGAGTCGAGGCCGACGTGGTCATCCCGGTGCCCGATTCCGGCGTCCCGGCGGCGATCGGCTACGCCGAGGCCGCGGGCATCCCCTTCGAGCTCGGCATCATCCGCAACCACTACGTCGGGCGCACCTTCATCGAGCCGGCCCAGCGGATCCGCAACCTGGGCGTCCGGCTGAAGCACAACGCCAACCGGGCGAGCCTGGCCGGCAAGCGGGTGATCTTGGTCGACGATTCGATCGTGCGCGGCACCACCTCGATCAAGATCGTCGAGATGGTGCGCGCCGCCGGCGCGACCGAGGTGCACATGCGCATCGCGGCGCCGCCGACCGCCCATTCCTGCTTCTACGGCATCAACACGCCGGACCTGAGCGAGCTGCTCGCCTCGAGGATGGACGTGCCCGCCATGACCAAGCACATCGGCGCCAACAGCCTCGCCTTCGTCTCCATGGACGGGCTGTACCGGGCCATGGGCGAATCCGGGCGCAACCCCGAGAGCCCGCAGTTCTGCGACGCCTGCTTCACCGGCGATTATCCGACCCAGCTCACCGACCGCGACGGCGACGACGAGGCGACCCAGTTGTCGCTGCTCGCCGAACTCGCCTGATACCAAAGGTCGTTGATATTGACCCGTTTCACCGCGGCGATTTTTGCCGCCAGTCAGGAGCGCGTCGCGCCGCGGTGCCCGACACCGCAAGCGACGCGCGACGCCGCTGGCGACAAAAAGCGCCCGGCCCTTCGGGTGGGGCACATCGGCCCGCCGGGTGCGTTCCGGCGCTTGCCCGCCATCTGAGAAGGTGGGGTCCCGCATCGCGCCACGCGCCGCGCCTGCCCGGCGGGCCGATGTGCCCCATGAAATGGGTCAATATCAAGGATCGTTGGTATCAGTCGAACAGGGCGTTGATTTCGTCCTGGGTAATGCCCTGGTTCTCCAGTTGCGGGCCGCTCATGAGGGCGTCGTCGCCGGCCGACGGATCGCTGGCGACCGGAAGATCCATGAAGGCCTCCGCTCCCCAGATGCCGATCATCGCCAGGATCTTTTCCTCGATGAATTGGATGGTCTTGATGACCTTGTTGATGCGCTGGCCGGTGATGTCCTGGAAGCTGCAGGCCTCGAAGATCTTGATGATCTCGTTGGCCATTTCGTCGCCCAGTGAGGCCACTTCCTCGTCGTCGGGATGGAGGCCGGTGATCGTCCGGACCAGGGTTTCCATCCGCTCACTTGCGGCGAGGATGTCGTGGGTAGAGGCCTCGGTGGCCACCACGATGGCGTCCAGCTCGCCGGCCGCCAATTTCATCCGGTCATCTTCCTCGGCCATGGGGTGCTTGATGGATGCGATCTCGAGCTTGGCGCGCCCGATTATGCGCACCATCTGGGCGATCTCCACGCGCACCTCGAGGGACTCCGTGAAGGCCGGATGGTCTTCGTCGAGCTCGACGGTTTGGTTAATTTGCGCCTGGCGCAGCCCCGCGACCTCTTCACGCAACTCCTGGATGGCGTGAAGGAGTTCCGCGTTGCCGACCCCGTTCTCTCGACCCAGCCGGCGAATCTTCAGTTGGCGCTCGGCGCTGAATTCCTTGCGCGGCTCATGATATGCCATCGCTTGTCTCCCGTGGTCCCGTTGGATGACCGGATGCTCGGCACCCTTCCGAAGGTCGGGAAATACAGAGAAAAAATTAAAATCCCGTGAGCCGGCCACGATAACCCGGCGCGTGACGGATCGGATGCCCCAACCATGGTGTCGCGCGAGGCCGGGACCGCCGGGGCTCGACGGCGTGGTCCGGCCGATTCGAGGGCACCTCGGTTAGGAATTTTTAACCAATTTCAGTCATGACTCCTCCAACGGATATCCGGGATTTTACGTATGCCCGGTCGGGCGCGGTGGCGCGTTTCACCTGAGCGTGCCGGCCGGGGCGGTCCCGGCGGATTCGGCCGGAAAAGGCCATTCTGGCGGGGTATCCGGCTTCAGGTCGGGATTTGATGGGGCAGGTCCGCTACGGAGGTTGTCCATTTTTGGCAGACTCAACAACCTGAAGATCAAGACGGCGGGCGCGGCGATCTCGGGCCTGCTGATGCTGCTCGCCGCAGCCTCCGCGGCGGTCTCCTACGTGACCCTGGCCGAAATCGATCGCGTGGGCGAGACCTGGCAACGCCTCGACACGCAAGCCGCGGCGAAAGGCGATATCCTGAGCGGCCTGCGCGGCGCTCTCGGTTATGGCGGCGTGATCCACCGGTTCAAGAACTTCGTGCTGCGCAAGGATCGCCCTCTGATCATCGAGGTTAACGAGAAACTGTCCGAGGTTTCGGACGCGCTGAAGGCCTATTCGGCGCTCGGCGTCAGCGACCTCGAGAAGGCGGCGCTCGCGGACATCCAGGCGACGTTCGCGAAGTACCAAAAGGCCCTTGCCGTGGCCGAGCGGATGGCGGGCGCCGGCGCCTCGTCCCGGGAGATCGACCGGGTCGTAAGGATCGACGACACTGCGGCGCTCCGGGCCATGGCGACCTTGGACACCGAGCTCTTGGCAATCCGCCGCGCCAACGCGCAAGGCATCGAGCGAGCGGTCGTGCTGGTCCAAGACATCGTTGTAACCGGGGCGATGGGGACCGGCATGCTGATCGTTCTTTTGATCGCCAGCTGTCTGTGGTTCACCCGGTTCCGCATCGCCAAGCCGCTTTCCGCGTTGGCGGGCGCCATAGAGACCTTGGCGGGCGGCGACCTCACGGTTGAGATCCCGTCCGCCGATCATCGCGACGAAGTCGGCGCCATGGTGAAGGCCGTGCATGTCGTCAAGGAAAACGCCATCCGGCGCGAGCACGCGGAGGACGCGCTGCGCGAGGCGCGCGACACCCTCGAGCGGCGGGTCGAGGAACGGACCGCGCAGCTGGAAAAGGCCAACGCCGATCTTCAGGAAGAGATCGCCGAGCGCGAGAAGGCCAAAGTAGCGCTTCGGGAAAGCGAGGAGCGGTTCAGTGCCGTGGTCAACCACTCGCCCACCAAGATCCATATCAAGGACTTGGCAGGAAGGTATCTTCTGGTCAACAAGGAAGCCGAGGCGTTGTTCGGCGTCACCGACGAGAAAGCCAGGACGAAAACCACCTTCGATCTGTTCTCCGAGGAACAAGCCGAGGCTTTCCGAGCCCACGACCTGGCCGTCCTGGAAACCGGTCACGCCGTCGAACGAGAGGAAGTGTTCGTCCGCGAAGACGGTCCGCACACGTTCTTTACGGTAAAGTTTCCGATCCGCGATGGCGGCGGCGAGATCGTGGCGATCGGCGCGATCGGAACCGACATCACCGATCGCAAGCGCACGGAGGAGGCGCTGCGCGCCTCGGAAAGCCGGCTCTCCGGCATACTCAACATGGCTCCCGAGGCCGTCATCTCGGTGGATCGGCGCTGGCGCGTACAGCTCTTCAACAAGGGCGCGGAAGCGATTTTCGGCTATTCGGCCGAGGAGATCCTCGGACAGCCCTTGGATATCCTGCTCCCATCGCGCCTCAGGCAAAAGCACCGCGACAATATCGAGACTTTCGCGGCCGCGCCCGAGCCGGCCCGCTTGATGAACGCGCGTGACGGAATCGTGGGACTCCGCAAGGACGGGACCGAGTTTCCGGCGGAGGCCTCGATTTCCAAACTCGAACTGGGCGGTGAAACCATATTCACCGTCATGCTTCACGACGTCACCGAGCGAAAGCGCGCGCGCCAGAAGATTATGGAGTTGGCGAGATTCCCCGACGAGAACCCGTATCCCGTGCTCCGCGTCACGGCGGAGGGCGACGTGCTCTATGCCAATGAGGCGGCCCGGGCCGTGGACTCGTTACTGTCCGGCGGGAACGGCATGGACCTCTACGCGCCCCTCGGGGGGGCGGTCCGGGAGGTCGCGGTCTCCGGCACCCGGCGGGAGGTCGAGTTCGACTTCGGCGACCGGATCTTCGCCTTCGTGCTCGCCACCGTGTCCGAGGAGTCGTATATCAACCTGTACGGTCGCGACATCACCGAGCGCAAACGAGCCGACGCGGAGATCCGCCTGGCCAAGGAGGAAGCCGAGCTCGCCAACCGGGCGAAGTCGGAGTTCCTGGCCAACATGAGCCACGAGCTGCGCACCCCCTTGAACGCCATCATCGGCTTCTCGGAGATCATCAAGAACGAGATCTTGGGGTCGATCGGTAACGAGCGCTATCGCGAATACGCGGGCGACATTCACGAATCCGGCGAGCACCTGCTGGGGCTGATCAACGACGTGCTGGACCTGTCGAAGGTCGAGTCGGGCAATGCCGAGCTCCACGAAGAGGACGTCCCGCTGTCGGACATCATGGAGAGCTGTATGCGCCTGATGCGGGAACGGGCGCGCAAGGGCGGCGTCGGCCTGGAAGCGGAGATCGCCCACGGTGCGGCTCTCGCGCTGCGTGCCGACGCGCGCATGCTCAAGCAAATCCTCGTCAACCTGTTGTCCAACGCGGTCAAGTTCACGCCGGCGGGCGGCAAGGTACTGATCAAGGCCTGGCACAACCCGCAAAGCGGTTACGTCCTGCAGGTGGTCGACACCGGCATCGGCATCGCGCTGCACGACATCCCGAAGGCGCTCTCCAGGTTCGGGCAGGTCGACAGCGAACTGGCCCGCAAGTACGAGGGCAGCGGGCTCGGCCTGCCGCTGACCAAGGCCTTGGTCGAGTTGCACGGCGGCTACCTGGACCTGCAGAGCGAGGTCGGCGCCGGAACCACCGTGACCGTGCGTTTTCCCGCCGAGCGGGTCATCGGCGCGAGGGCCGCGAAGAAGCGTATCCCCGCGGCTTGATCCCGGCTCCGCCCGGCGATTCAGGTCCGCGGCGGCCGGTCCTCGACGCGGGCCGCCGGCGCGATCGCGCCATGACCCGGCGCACGGCCGGCCAAGCCTTTGTGCTTCATGAAAAATTAGTGGCGTTGCGGGTATTCTTGGCGCGCATGGACGGTCGGAGCCGGGTCGATGATTGTGATCGCTATTTTTCTCGGGCTGGTCGCCGCCGCGGCGGGCGTGGCGTTCTGGAACGACCGCCGGTCGCCGGGCTGGCAAGCCCCGCGCGAGCGAAAGGAACCCCGCTTTCCCGCCACCTCGCGCTAAGAGCCCGCACGCTTCGCGGACGCCTCGCTGTCACGGACACACAGAGAAATCGACAAGGGCCCGGCCGCTTTCGGCCAGGCCCTCGTCTATGTTGGCTCCGCGGGCAGGACTCGAACCTGCGACATGGTGGTTAACAGCCACCTGCTCTACCAACTGAGCTACCGCGGATTAGGGGACCGCTGGGCCCCGGGGGCCCGGGCGATCCAGCCGCGCCGCCGGTGCGCGCCGCGGGTTTATATCAAAGCCCCGCGCGGCCCGCAATTTCTTTGCCGTTCTCGATCCTCGAATCGTATACCTCGAACCTCAGGCCCCGGACACGACCGCCAGAATGCACTGCGACCGGCAGATAGTCCGAGTTCGGCATGTGGAACCAGCGCAGGAACTCGACCGTCGACAGGTCTCCCGCCAGTCAGATCTCGAGAAACATCCGGCTGACCGGGTGCAGACGCTCGGGCAGGCAGCTCAAAATGCCTTCGGACATCACCTAGTGCCGCGGCTCACGGGTTCAAGCTCAGGCTAATCCGCGTGTGTCAGTAAACGATTAACTTTACCGATTCGACCATGCCGACGCGAAGGGCGCATGACGCCGCGTTTCCCCTGGTGTCCGGGGTGTCCGGCCCTTGAAGGTCGGGCGCCGGCGAAGCGAATGGGTAGGGATTCGCTATTAATATCGTGCATTTCCAGGCCACGGCAGGGCCGTGCCGGGACCCGGTTGGACGGCGCCCAGGTATGAAGAGAGGCTTCCACGGCCCCATGCCGCGGCCCACCACCGCGCGCCGCGGGGCTTCGTTTGCCTGCGGTCGCCCGGGCCCTGGTCGGGATGAGGGGGACCGGGATGAGGGGAGCCGGGATGACGGGGCGCGGGTTGCGCCGCTGCCTGGCCGTGGGGTTGTTGGGCCTCGTCGGCGGTGTCGCCCTCGTCGGACAGGGCGAGGCGGTCAAGGACAGCCACGCCGGCGTGTTCAGGCCTGGCGGCATGGCGCCGCGCGACACCCGACGCGCGCCCGCCCCCGCCGCCGGGGCGCCCGCCGTTTGCTTGCGGGCGGGAACGATGCCCGCCTCGAGCGCTTCCTCGATCGGTAACCGGTTCCGCGACCCCTTCGGAACCGCGCTGGTCGCCGGCCTCGTCTATTAGCCTGGGGTGCCCGGCGGACGGCGTCCGTAGACGAGATCCGTTGCCGCGCGGCGCCGTGACCCGGATTGTCGCTTAGCCGATGAAAATATGAATATAAATGGGCCAACGCGCGCCGAACGCGATCGCCTCGATAACGTCCTGGCCGCCCCTGCTCAGGTACAGGGTCCCGAAACCCACGATACCCAGGAGGTACAGCGCGGGTAACCCGATCGTGAATATCTTCATCATCGAATAATCCGCATCATCGAGTAACCCCGGCTCTTCTGTTCCGGCTCCTGGCCATCGGGCCGGACGAGCCGTATTTTCTTTCGAGAGACGTTAGTACACCACGAATATAGTTAATTCGAAGTTAAAGAACCGGATTGATAATGATGGCCAATCATTCCTAAAGATATTTGTTTGATATTTAAGCATCTATTATTTTCTCTTACGGCTTAGGCATGAACTCGCGCGGCCGGCAATATCCGGCCGGCCGTCTCGCCTCGGCGGGCTTGGGAAGGTTGGAGGCCCGGGCCGGAATCGAACCGACGTACGGAGCTTTGCAGGCCCCTGCATAACCACTCTGCCACCGGGCCGCCATGCGTGAAGATCGGCCCGGCGGGACTGGCCCCGCGAGATATAGTGACCGCCCCAGCACCGGTCAAGCGGGCTTGAGCCGGGGCTTCGCCGTCCGCGGCCCGAGGCCTGCGAGCCGGGGCCCGAGGCCTGCGAGATTGTGTTCCGTGTCTTACGCAACTATAAACCTCAGGCACGGCTCCGGCCGATTTGCCCCCATCCTGTCGATTTACGGTCATGACGAGACGCCATGCTTGAATACGCCACCGCTCGCCGGAACATGGTCGAGTCCCAGATTCGCACCAACAAGGTGACGGACGCCGGGCTGATCGAGGCCTTCGAGCGCGTGCCGCGCGAGTTGTTCGTGCCCGAGCGGCTACGCGGCATCGCCTACGTCGACAAGGACATCGCGCTCGGCAACGGCCGCTTCGCGATGGAGCCGATGGTCCTGGCCCGGCTGCTGCAGGCGGCGCGGCCGGAGCCCGACGATATCGCGCTCGATCTCGGTTGCGCCACGGGGTATGCGACCGCCATTCTGTCGCGGCTGGTGGCCACGGTGGTGGCCCTGGAGGGCGAAGCGGATCTGGCGGCCGAGGCCAACCGGATCCTGAGCGAGCTCGAGATCGACAACGCGGTCGTCGTCGAGGGCCCGCTTACCGAGGGCTATCCCAAGCAGGCGCCCTACAACGTCATCGTCCTGGGCGGCGCCGTGGCCGAGATCCCGCCGGCGATCGGCGACCAGTTGGCCGACGGCGGGCGCCTGGTGGCGGTCGTCAAAGGGGACGCGGGCATGGGGCGCGCCACCCTCATGCAACGTAACGGTAGCGTGGTCTCCAGCCGAATCCTGTTCGATGCGTCGGCACCCATGCTGCCCGGGTTCGAGATCGAGCCCGGGTTCGTGTTCTAAGGTCCGGGGGATATTGAGCGAGGAACGGGCGCCCGGACTCGAAATCGAAATCGCCTCGACCGTGACTGCGGATTTCCAGGCGCGCGCCGTCCGGCATTGCGCGGCCAGGGATTTGCCCGGGGCGACCAGCTTGGCGGGAGGCACCGACGCCCGGGCCGCGGCCCGGGCTCCCGATAGGGCCCGTTACCGATCCGTTAACCTTATTTATGGTTTTTATGTTTAGGACTGCTAAAGTCTTGAAGTGTCAAAACCAACCGGAAGCGGAAAGCGTCTCATGAGGGCGGCGTTCGAGTCTCGTCTGCGTTCCCTGACCGCCGTTGCGGCCGTCGGGCTATGGGCGATCTGCGCCCAGCCGGCCGGCGCCCAATCGCTGTCCGAGGCCCTGGCCGAAGCCTACGCCACGAACCCGACGCTGAGGGCGGCGCGGGCCGAGTTGCGCGCGGTCAACGAAGGGGTGCCGCAGGCCTTGTCCAACTGGCGGCCCAACCTGACGGTGACCGGCTCGGCCGGCAAGCAGCGCATCGATAGCCAGGCGAGCTTCTCCAGCACCGAGGAGACCACGACGCCGACTACGGCGACCGCGCGGCTGATCCAGCCCCTGTACCGCGGCGGTCGCACGATTGCGGCGACCCAGCGCGCCGAGCACCAGGTCCGGGCCCAGCGATCGACCCTGCAGTCGGTCGAGCAGTCGGTCTTGCTGCGCGCGGTCACCGCCTACATGGACGTCTGGCGCGACCAGGCGATCATCGAGTTCAACGTCAAGAACGAAATGGTCATCGCGCGCCAGCTCGAGGCGACCCGGGACCGGTTCACGGTCGGCGAGGTCACGCGTACCGATGTCGCACAGTCGGAGACCCGCCTGGCGATCGCCACCGCCGAGCGGATCGCTGCCGAGGGGACGCTCAGGTCGAGCCGGGCGGTGTACGCGGAGGTGGTCGGAAGCGCGCCCGGCGTACTGCCGCCACCGCTGCCGCTCGATGGGATGCCGGCCAGCCTGGAGGCGGTCATCAACCAGGCGGTATCGCGCAACCCGGACGTGCTGGCGGCCAATTTTGCCGAAAAGGCCGCGCGGCGTCGGGTCCAAGAGGTGTTCGGCGAACTGCTGCCGAGCGTGCAGATCAACGCCTCCATGAGCCACAGTGAAGAGACCAGCCAGCGGGCCGGCAAGACCGATCGGGCGCAGATCCTCGCCGAGATCACCGTCCCGCTCTACCAGCAGGGCGCGGTCTCGAGCCGGGTGCGCGAAGCCAAGCAGATTACCAACCAACGGCGCATCGAGGTCGAGGAGTCGCGCCGGCGCATCGAACAGGAAGCGGTCAGCGCCTGGGAAGGCCTGGCGACCGCGCGCGCCCAGATCCGCTCGTTCGAGTCCGGGGTTCGCTCGGCCGAGATCGCGCTCGAGGGCGTGCGCCAGGAAAACGCCGTGGGCGCGCGCACGATCCTGGACATTCTCGACGCCGAGCAGGAGTTGCTCGACGCGCAGGTCAGCCTGGTGCGTTCGCAGCGCGACGAAATCATTGCCGGTTACCAGGTGCACGCGGCCATCGGGCGCCTGACCGCACGCGATTTGAACCTGCCGGTCGAGGTCTATGACCCCGAAGTCGATTACCTGAAAGTGCGCAACAGTTGGTTCGGACTGGGCGGACCGATTGCTGGCGAGGAGTGAGCGATGCGCCAGGACGGGCGAATCGGCGCTATAATGACCCGGGCGAGAATGCTCCGGGCGAGGCCGGGTGGACCGTGCCAAGGCGACGTTTGGGTCGTCGAGAGCCTCGGGACTCTTGAATCATGAGCGATACCAAAGGCCAAGCCGAACCGACCATGGAGGAGATCCTGGCCTCCATCCGGCGGATCATCTCGGAAGACGAGCCGGAGCCGGAAGGCGAGCAGGAACCGGCGGTCGAGGCGGCCGCACCCGAACCCGAGCCCGAACCGGAACCCGAACCGGAGCCGGAACCTGAACCCGAGCCCGAGCCCGAGCCGGAAGAAGAGGTTCTGGAGCTCACCCAGAAGGTCGAGGACGACGGTACCGTGGTCGACTTGGCCGCGGAACGTGCCGCCATGGGGGCGCAGCCCGAGCCTGAGGCGCCGGATGCCCTGTCGCAGGTGACCCATGCAGCGATAGGCGCGCAGGGGATCGCGGCCGCGCTCGGCGGCGAGCGCTCGCTCGAGGCAATCGTTCGCGATGCGCTGGTCCCCGAGGTCAAGTCCTGGCTCGAAAGCCACCTGTCGCCGCTGGTCGAGCAGATCGTCCGCGACGAGATCAGGAAGATGGCCCAGCGCAGCGAAAATTCGTAACCCGCCATTTGCGCCGCGACCGCCCCGGCGGACTTGACGGGGCTGGCAAAATACTCAATTCAAGGTCGCGCCGAAGCCACCGCCAGCCAAAAACGCCGCCATCCGTAACCGCCGACCGACCCGCCCGAGGACAGCAATGCTGGACAAGACCTATCGACCGAGCGAGGTCGAGGCCAAGCACTACGGGCTGTGGGAGAGCGCCGGCGACTTCGCGGCCGGGCGTCGGCCCGAAGCCGAGACCTATTGCATCGTCATTCCGCCGCCCAACGTGACCGGCAGCTTGCACATGGGTCACGCCCTCAACAACACGTTGCAGGACGTGCTGATCCGCCTGGCGCGGATGCGCGGCAAGGACACGCTTTGGCAGCCGGGCATGGATCACGCCGGGATCGCGACCCAGATGGTGGTCGAGCGCCAACTCGAGGCGCAGGGCATCGCACGGCGCGACATCGGGCGCGAGAAATTCGTCGAGAAGGTCTGGCAGTGGAAGGAAGAGTCGGGCGGCACCATCACCCGCCAGCTGCGCCGGCTCGGCGCCTCCTGCGATTGGAGCCGGGAGCGCTTCACCATGGACGAGGGCCTGTCGCGCGCGGTCCTCAAGGTCTTCGTCCGGCTCCACAAGCAGGGCCTCATCTACAAGGACAAGCGCCTGGTCAACTGGGACCCGAAACTGCAGACCGCGATCTCCGACCTCGAGGTCCAGCAGCGCGAGGTGCAGGGCCACCTCTGGCACATCAAGTATCCGGTCGAGGGCGCGGACGGCGCCACGATCACCGTCGCCACCACCCGGCCCGAGACCATGCTGGGCGATACCGGGGTTGCGGTCCATCCGGACGATGCGCGGTACCAACACCTGATCGGCAAGCACGCGATCCTGCCCCTCGTCGGCCGGCGGTTGCCGATCGTCGCCGACGAGCACGCCGACCCCGAGCAGGGCTCGGGCGCGGTCAAGATCACCCCGGCGCACGACTTCAACGACTTCGAGGTCGGCCGCCGCCACGATCTGGAGATAGATCGGGAGAGCAC
>JACZWN010000010.1:13863-29051 GCA_022572105.1 Pseudomonadota bacterium
GTCAACATCTTCGACGCCACCGCGCGCTTGAACGATAACGTGCCCGAGGCCTACCGCGGCCTCGACCGCCTCGAGGCGCGCACGCGCGTGGTCGCCGACCTGGAGGCCCAGGGGCTGATCGACAAGATCGACGACCACACCCATGCCGTGCCCTACGGCGACCGCGGCGGCGTGCCGATCGAGCCCTGGCTGACCGACCAATGGTACGTCGATGCCAAGACCCTGGCCAAACCGGCGATCGCGGCGGTCGAGGAGGGCCGCACCCGCTTCGTGCCGGAGAACTGGACCAAGACCTATTACGAGTGGATGCGCAACATCCAGCCTTGGTGCGTGTCGCGCCAGCTTTGGTGGGGCCACCGCATCCCGGCGTGGTACGGGCCCGACGGCCACGTCTTCGTCGAGGAAACCGAGGAAGAGGCGCGCGCCGCGGCCCAGGCCCATTACGGCAAGGCGGTCGCGCTGGCCCGCGACGAGGACGTGCTCGACACCTGGTTCTCCTCGGCGCTGTGGCCGTTCTCGACGCTGGGCTGGCCGGACCAGACGCCGGAGCTCAAGCGCTATTACCCGACCGACGTGCTGGTCACCGGCTTCGACATCATCTTCTTCTGGGTCGCGCGCATGATGATGATGGGGCTGCACTTCATGGACGAAGCGCCGTTCCACACCGTCTACATCCACGCCCTGGTGCGCGACGCCCAGGGCCAGAAGATGTCCAAATCCAAGGGCAACATCATCGATCCCTTGGAGCTGATCGAGAAATTCGGCGCCGATGCGCTACGCTTCACGCTGTGCGCGCTGGCGGTGCCGGGGCGCGACATCAAGCTCTCCGAATCCCGGGTCGCGGGCTATCGCAACTTCGCCACCAAGCTGTGGAACGCGGCGCGCTACTGCCTGATGAACGGGGCCACGATCGATCCCGCCTTCGATCCCAAGGATTGCAAGCTGGCGGTCAACCGCTGGATCGCGGGCGAGGTCGCGCAGACCGTCAAGGACCTGGAGGCCGCGCTCGAAACCTACCGCTTCAACGAGGCGGCCAACGCGCTCTACCACTTCACCTGGGGCAGCTTCTGCGACTGGTACCTGGAGTTCACCAAGCCGATCCTGGCCGGCGCGGATGCGGCCGCGGCCGCGGAAACCCGCGCCACCATCGGCTGGGCGCTGAGCCAGCTCCTGCACCTGCTGCATCCCTTCATGCCGTTCATCACCGAGGAGCTCTGGGCGCACCTGGGCGGGACGAAGGACGGCCGGCTCATCACGTCCGCTTGGCCGAGCTACGGCGCCGACCTGATCGATCCGGACGCCGCCGGGGAAATGGACTGGGTGATCCGCTTGATCTCCGAGGTGCGCGCGGTGCGCGCCGAGATGAACGTCCCGGCGGCGGCCAAGATCCCGCTCCTGTTGCGCGATGCCAACGCCACCAACCGGGCGCGCCTGGAGCGCCATCGCGATCTGGTCACGCGCCTGGCCCGGCTGTCTTCGCTCGAGACCCTGGACGGGGGAGTGGTCCCCAAGGGCGCCGTGCAGATCGTGCTCGACGAGGCGACCGCCGTCCTGCCGCTGGCCGAGGTCATCGACGTCTCCAAGGAGCTCGATCGTTTGCAGCGCGAGATGACCAAGGCCGAGTGCGAGATCGCCAAGTTCGACAAGAAGTTGGCGAACGCGCAGTTCCTGTCCAAGGCGCCGAGCGCGGTGGTCGAGGAACAGCGCGAGCGCCGCGCCGAGTCCGCCCAGCTGCGCGACAAGCTGGCCGCCGCGCTGGAGCGCCTGGCGGGGTAGACGCCGCCTCCCGGCCTTTCCGATCAAAATTCTTAAGATCGGCGTTCATCTTTCTGGTATTTCAAAATAAAACGTCTGGCGTCTTGGCCGGCATGCCAGCATGAATGGGCATGCTTTCGATCGATGATCGAGTGTGCTACCGTCTTTGGCGGATTGGATGAGTTATCCGAGAAATCTCGGCTGAAACATGCCACAACCAGGGCACAAAGTGCTCGGAACGACGGGGGGAAAATCATGAAATTGCGTCTCGCGCTCTGCGCGACTGCCTTGTTCGGCTATGTCGGGACCGCCGCGGCCGATACCACCGACTCGAAGTGGCAGACCCGGGTCGTCATCGCCAAGCAGGGCGTCCACTGCGTCGACGATCCGAACTGCTTCAACCGCTATCACCCGGACATCCCGGCGGTCGCGCGCGCCAAGCCCGGCGACATGATCGTATTCCATACGCGCGACGCACTGGATTCCGACTTGACCCTCGAGTCCAATTCCCACGACGTGTTGGCCATCGATCTCAATCTCGTGCATCCCATGACCGGGCCGGTCCATATCGAGGGCGCCGAGCGCGGCGACGTGCTCGCGATCACGCTGGTCGATATCGCGCCGGACGAATACGGCTATACCGTCATCATTCCCGGTTTCGGCTTCCTGCGCGATATCTACACCGAGCCCTATTTGATCAACTGGCGGCTGACGCGCACGCATGCCGAATCCGATCAGATGCCGGGCGTCAAGGTGCCCTACGAGGCCTTCATGGGCTCTGTCGGGGTCATGCCCGGCCAGCCGGAGGTCGACTCCTGGCTGGTGCGCGAAGCGGCGCTCGGCGCGGCCGGCGGCATCGTCCTGCTGCCGCAGCCGACCGGCGCCCAGCCGAGCGCGGTCTGCGGACCGCAGGGGAGCGCCAAGGATCAGTGCCTGCGCACGATTCCGCCGCGCGAGAACGGCGGCAACATGGACGTGCAGCAGATGCAGGTGGGTACGACTCTGCTCCTGCCCTGCTTCATCGACGGCTGCGGCCTGTTCGTCGGCGACGTGCATTATGCGCAGGGCGACGGCGAGGTTTCCGGCACCGCGATCGAGACGGGCGCCGTGGTCACGGTGGTGACGGAGATCCGCAAGGGCCAGGGTTCGTTCATCAAGGGCCCGGAGGTCGAAGGCGGAGCCCAGATCAAGGATATCGAGCCGTCGAAGTTCTATCAGACCATCGGCCTGCCCCTGAAGACGGCGGGCGAGGTGGCGCCCCAGTATACCTACCTCGAGAGCCAGAAGATCAAGGACCTGAGCAACCTGTCCGAGGACCTGACGCTGGCCGCGCGGGACGCCCTGATCAAGATGATCGCCTACATCCAGCGCAAACACGGCCTCGACGCGGAGCAGGCCTACATCCTGGCGAGCGTCGCGGTCGATCTCCGGGTCGGGCAGGTGGTCGACGTGCCGAACTATATCGTCACCGCGGTGCTGAACGAGGACGTCTTCGCGGAGTGAACCGGCGGCGCGCCCTGCGGCTGTCGGCCGGGGCGGCCGCGGCGCTGCTGCTGGGCGGCCATACGCCCTACGGGCAGTGGGTCGTCTATCGGAAGAAGCACCTCCTGATCGGCTGCCACAAGGCCGATCCCGAGACCTACGACTTGGCCAAGCGGGTGGTGGCGCTGCTCGCGGAGCACTTGCCGGCGGCCAAATCGCGGGTCGCCCGCGCACCGGACGCCGGGCGGCTCGCCAGCCTGCTCGGCACCGCGCAGATGGCGGTCGCGACCCTGAGCGCCTCGGACGCCGCCGCCATGCTGCGGGGGACCGGCCGCTTCGAGGCCTATGGCGCGATCGCGCTTCGGGTCCTGACGCCGGTCGCCGGCCGGCTTCTGGTCGCCCGGGCGGACTTTCCCGAGCGCCATGCCTGGCTGGTCACCGGCGCCCTGGTCGGGACCGACCTGGCGCCCCTACGCGACTCACCGGGCGATCCGGTGGGCGATCCGGGCATCCCCCCCTGGCATCCGGGCAGCCTCGCGTTCCTGGAAGGACGGCCGGAACCCGGTGATGGTTAGGCGCCTGCTCTGGGGGCTGCTGCTGTTCGGCCTCTGCGCGCCGGCACGGGCCCACGATCCGGGCATGACCCTCGCCACCGTAATCGCCGAGGAACGCGAAACCCTGATCGAGCTCTCGATCAAGGGCAGCGATCTGGAGCGGGCCGTTGGCGTCGATCTGCTCGATCCCGGGGGCCGCGTCGATCCCGAGCGGCTCGCCGGCGCGGCGGCGGTGGTCCGGGCCCACCTGCGCGCCACCGCGGCCATCGAAGCGGACTCGGCGGTCTGTCCCCTCGAGGTCGTGGAGCTGGTGGCGGTCGAGGACGGCGTCCTCGCCATCCTGAAGGCGCCCTGCGGCACCGCCGAGGCCGGCCTGTCGTACCGCAGCCGCCTCCTGCAGGAGACCATCCCGGCGACCATCCAGCACGTCCTGCTGCTCAGGGGCGACGACGCCATCCCGGTCGCGCTCACCCGCGAGCGGAACAGCCTGGAAATTCAGGCCCCGCTGCCCATGACCGAGGTCGCCGCCCGCTATCTCGTTTCCGGCGCCGAGCATATATTCGCCGGCTACGACCACATCGCGTTCCTGCTCGCCCTGCTGCTCTGGGCGCGGAGCTTATGGACCGTGGTCAAGGTGGTCACCGCCTTCACCCTGTCCCACTCGATCGCGCTCTCGCTGGCCGTGCTCGATCTGGTCAGCCTGCCGGGCGGCCTGGTCGAGCCGCTGATCGCCGCGAGTGTGGTCGCCGTCGCCGTGGAGAACTTTTTCGACCGGCGGATCGCGCGGCGCTGGCGGGTCGCCTTCTTCCTCGGCTTCATCCATGGCTTCGGGTTCGCCGGCGCGCTGCGCGACATCGGGCTGCCGCAGGATGCGCTGCTCATCGCGCTTGCGTTCTTCAATATCGGGGTCGAGATCGGGCAGATCGCCATCGTCGCCCTCGTGGTGCCCCTGCTGCTCGGCATCGACCGCCTGAGCGCGCGCCCCCCCGCGCCCCCGGCGCGCAGCCCGGCCCTGGTCCATGCCGTCTCCGCCCTGATCGCCGGGCTCGGCGGCTACTGGTTCATCGCTTGCCTATCCGGTTTACACCCACACCCACTAGGGCTAGTATGGGCGCAACCCGGATATAGGGGAGCGCGCCATGGATGTTCTCGACCGCGCCGATCTCCCATTCCCGCAATCGCTACCCGAGTTCCAGCGACTTTTCCCCGATGATGCGGCCTGCGCTGCCTACCTAGAGAAAGCCCGCTGGAGAGACGGCTTTGTCTGCCCGCACTGCGGCACTACGGGAGAGCCATTCCACTTTGAAAACCGCCCTGGCGTCCTGCGCTGCCGCAAGTGCCGCAAGAACACCGGGCTGACGGTGGGAACAGTGATGGAGCGTAGCCACACTCCGCTGAACGTCTGGTTCTGGGCCGCTTATCTGGTCACCAGTCAGACGCCCGGCATGTCCGCCGTGCAGTTTCAGCGGCAACTTGGTCTTTCGCGCTACGAGACGGCCTTTCAAATCCTCCACAAGCTCCGCTCGGGCATGGTGCGGCCCAACCAAGACAGGATCGGTGGACAGCCCAAGAACCATGTTGAGGTGGACGAAACCTGGGTTGGCGGGCGAACGCGTGGGGAAGGCCGTGGTGTTCACCACAAGGTTCTCGTCTCCTGTGCCATCGAGGTGCGTCATCGAAAGCCGGGCACCAAGCTCGACAACCGGAAAAACGGACGCTATGCCGGACGCGTTCGGCTCGCCGTCGTGTTCGACCGTAGCGCCGAGTCGCTCTGTGGGTTCGTCGAGAGCGCCGTCGCGCCGGGATCGCTGATCGTTACCGACGATTGGAGCGGCTATGCTGGCCTCGGTAAGCGCGGCTATGAGCACTGTGCTGTTGCCGAGTGTGGTGATCCAGAGGTTGCCGAGCAATACCTGCCGATCATCCATCTGGTTTTCGCCAACCTGAAGACGTGGCTGATCGGTATCCACCACGGCGTTAGCCACCAGCACCTACAAGCCTACCTCAACGAGTTCACCTTCCGCTTCAACAGGCGGTTCTACCCGTTCAACGCCTTCCGCTCATTGCTCGGCATCGCGGGCGACACCTCTGCTCCAACCTATGCCGAGCTTTACTCGGGAGAGTGGCGGCACCCTACATGTAGTGGTCGTGGGCGTTAACCGGATAGGCAAGGTTCATCGAACGGACGCTGTTCACGTGACGCCACGCCAACGCGGCCGCACGCCGCGCGGGAGCGTTTGGCGGGGTAGCCGCTCTCGAGCTGCCGTACCTACCCCCTGACCAGCGGCCGAGTGAGGCAGGTCGGGCCGCCGGCGCCTTTCATGGAGATCTCCGTGGCCGCGTAGGTCAGCACCTCGCAGCCGGCGACCTCCAAGCGCGCGCGGGTCCGCGGGTTGCCCTCGGCCATGAGGCAGCGCCGGGGCCTGAGCGCGAGGGCGTTGCAGCCCAGCGTGTCCAGCTCGTCCTCGGCGACCTCGATCAGTTCGATGCCGCGCGCCAGCAGCCACTCGCGGAAGACCACCGGCATGAGCGGCGAGTGGACCAGCGCCAGGTCGGCGTCCAGCGGGCTGATGATCGACATCAGGTGGAACACGTCCTCCGGGCCGCGGTAGTGGGGCAGGGGCACGACGATCACCTCGACCTCCGGCCCGAGGATCGCTTTGAGCTGCCCGATGCCGGCCGCATTGGTCCGATAGCCCTGGCCGACCGCGCAGGTCGCCCGGTCGAGCCAGATCACGTCGCCACCCTCGAGCCGGCCGGCGCCGGCGATCCGGCCGGCAACGGACAGGCCGAGGGCCTGGCCAGCCGCGCCCATGGCTTCCGGCTCGCCGCCGCGCGCGGCCTTGCCCATGTTGGCGAGCACGATCCCGCCGGGCGTTATCAGGGCGGCGTCGCGGACATAAAGCGAATCGAGGGTGAGCCCGTTCCCGGCCGGCAGGAAATCGATCGCCGCGCCGGCGTCGGCGAGGATCGCGGCGAAACGGTCGTAGTCGGCGCACGCCTGGGCGAAATCCGGCGCCGCCCCATAGCCGAGCGCGCGCCAGCTCGCCGCGACCGCCTCCGGGCCGCCGAAGGCGGCGCGCGGATGGCGCAACGCCACGCGCTCGAGCGCGCCGTATTCATTGAGGCCCGATTCGTTGAGGCCCATCCGGTTCGCGTTCCCCATGGCACGACCATAATCGCGCCCGGCCGGGCATGCCAGCCCTGCCGAAAAAGCGGTGGAGGCGGCGCGGGCGCCCCGGTATTCTGCACGCACAAGGTATTCTGCGCGCTAGAGCAAAAAGACAAAAACTCGAAGGGAGGCCCCGGATGCCGCGCGATATCAAAGGTAAGTCGAAGTTCGACAAGTCCAAGATGCCGAGCCGCCACACCACGCTGGGCCCCGAGCGCGCGCCGCACCGCTCCTTCCTCTACGCCATGGGCGTCACCGAGGAGGAGATCTACCAGCCGCTGGTCGGCGTGGCGACGACCTGGAACGAGGCCGCGCCGTGCAACATCTCGCTGGCGCGCCAGGCGCAGATCGTCAAGCAGGGCGTGCGCGCGGCCGGCGGCACGCCGCGCGAGTTCACCACCATCACGGTCACCGACGGCATCGCCATGGGCCACGCCGGCATGAAGTCGTCCCTGGTCAGCCGCGAGACCATCGCGGACTCGATCGAGCTGACCATGCGCGGGCACTGCTACGACGCGCTCGTCGGCCTGGCCGGCTGCGACAAGTCCCTGCCCGGGCTGATGATGGCCATGGTCCGGCTCAACGTGCCCGCGGTCTTCATGTACGGCGGCTCGATCCTGCCGGGCAGGTTCAAGGGCCGCGACGTCACCGTGGTCGACATCTTCGAGGGCGTCGGCCTGCACGCCGCCGGCAAGATGAGCGCCGAGGACCTGCACCTGCTCGAGACCGTGGCCTGCCCCTCGGCGGGCTCCTGCGGCGGCCAGTTCACGGCCAACACCATGGCCTGCGTGTCCGAGGTGATCGGCCTGGCGCTGCCCGGCTCGGCCGGGGCGCCGGCGCCCTACGAATCGCGCGGCCAATACGCCGAGCTCTCGGGCCAGGCGGTGATGCGCCTGCTCGAGACCGGCATCCGGCCGCGCGATATCGTCACCCGCCGGGCGCTGGAGAACGCCGCCGTGGTGGTGGCGGCGACCGGCGGCTCGACCAACGGCGCCCTCCACCTGCCGGCGATCGCCAACGAGGCCGGCATCGACTTCGACCTGCACGCGGTCGCCGAAATCTTCAAGCGCACGCCCCTGATCGCCAACCTCAAGCCGAGCGGCCAGTACGTCGCCAAGGACCTCTACGAGGTCGGCGGCGTGCAGGTGATCATCAAGGAGTTGCTCGACGCCGGCCTGCTGCACGGCGACACGATCACCGTGACCGGCAAGACGCTGGCCGAGAACCACGCCGATATCGCCTTCCCCGAGGGCCAGGACGTGGTCGCCCGCGTCGCCCAGCCGATCTCGCCCACCGGCGGAGTGGTCGGCCTGAGCGGCCGGCTCGCGCCCGAGGGCGCCATCGTCAAGGTCGCCCACATGTCCGAGGACCAGCAGCGCTTCCGCGGGCCGGCGCGGGTCTTCGAGTGCGAGGAGGACGCCTTCGCGGCGGTGATGGGCGGCAAGATCGCGGAAGGCGACTGCATCGTGATCCGCTACGAGGGCCCCAAGGGCGGCCCGGGCATGCGCGAGATGCTGTCGACCACGGCGGCGCTGCACGGCTTCGGCCTGGGCGGCGTCTCGCTGATCACCGACGGCCGCTTCTCGGGCGGCACGCGCGGCCTCTGCGTCGGCCACATCGGCCCCGAGGCGGCGGTCGGCGGCCCGATCGCGCTCATCGAGGAGGGCGATACCATCATCATCGACGCGGTCGCCGGCACCCTCGACGTGGACCTGAGCGACGCCGAGTTGGACGCCCGGCGCAAGGCCTGGACGGCGCCCAGGAACGACTTCCAGTCGGGCGCGCTGTGGCGCTACGCCCAGACGGTCGGGCCTGCCTGCAAGGGCGCGGTCACCCACCCGGGCGCCAGCGCCGAGACCCACGTCTATGCGGATATCTGACGTGCAGGCGGGCACGCGGGTGTGTGGCCCGGGGCCGTGACCGACAAGGCACGGCCGAACAAAACCGGGGCGGGGGAGGCCGCCGGCTACCGCCTGGGCCTGTCCTACATGTTCGTGGCGACGCTGTTCACCAGCATCGCCGGCATCGTGCTGCGCCTGGTCGAGGAGGCCGACGGCTGGCAGGTGCTTTTCTACCGCTCGTCCGCCCTGGTGGTCACGCTGGTGCCGTTCATCGCCTGGCGCTACGGCGCCGGGGCGGGCCGCGCGTTCTTGGCGATCGGACGGCCCGGGCTGGTGGCGGCAGCCTGCCTGGCCGGCGCCTTCTCGCTGTTCATCTTCGCGCTCTACGAGACCACGGTCGCCAACGTGGTGTTCACGATCGGGCTGTCGCCGCTCCTCGCCGCGCTGTTCGCCTGGATGGTGCTGCGCGAGGCCCTGGCGCCGGGCACGCTCGCCGCCATGGCGGCCTCGGTCGCCGGCATCGGGCTCATGGTCGGCGACGGCCTGGCCAGCGGCACGTTGCTCGGCAACGCGCTCGCGCTGGGCGCCTGCGTCTGCTACTCGGCGGCGTTGGTCGCCATGCGCAAGGGCCGGGCGGTGGACATGATCCCGGCGGTCTGCCTGGCCGGGGTGTTGGCGACGCTGGTGTCCTGGCTGGCCGCGCCGGACCTGGGCGTGAGCGGGCGCGACCTGGGCCTGGCCGCCACGCTCGGCGTCGTGCAGCTGGGCTTCCAGTATATCCTGGTCACCGCCGCCATCCGCCACGTCCCGGCCGCCGAGGTCGCGCTGATCGGGCGCGCGTCCCTGGTGTTGGCGCCGATCTGGGTCTGGCTCGGCGTCGGCGAGGTACCGAGCACACTCACGCTGGTCGGCGGCGCCGTCGTCTTCGCGGCCATCACCGGCCACGGCGTGCTCGCGCTCAGGCGCTCGCGGGCGGCGCTGTCCCGTTCCGGAGAATGAAGGGAAATTGCACCGTGCCGAGCTCGGTTAAACGCATTCTGATCGTCGCCTTCGACGCCCTGCGGCCGGACATGGTCACGCCGGAGCTGATGCCGAATCTCTGCGCCTTCGCCGCGGCGGGCGTGCGCTTCAGCCACAGCCGGGCGACCTTTCCGACCGAGACCCGGGTCAACCAGGCGGCGCTGGTGACCGGCTGCACCCCGGCGCGCCACGGCATCGTCGGCAACAAGTTCATGGACCCGGTGGCCTCCCCGGGCAAGCTGTTCAACACCGGCGACGAGACCGAATTGGCGGCCGGCGACCGCCGCCTCGGCGGCAAGTTGCTGGACGTGCCGGCGCTCGGCGAGATCCTGGCCGAGCGCGGCATGGGCCTGGCGACGATCAGCGCCGGGACGCCGGGCGGTGCGCGCCTGCTGCACCACAAGGCCGAGCCCCTCGGCGGGTTCCGCTTCGCGCCGCACCGTCCCGACGCCTCGGTCCCGGCCGCGCGCATCGCCGGCTTGATCGAGCGGATCGGGCCGATTCCGCCCCACCAGATCCCCTCGCTCAGCTGGCTCACCTACGCGACCGACGCCTATCTCGACTACGTCGAGCCGGAGCTCGCCCCCGAGGTCGCGATCCTGTGGCTGTGCGAGCCCGACAACAGCTACCATTATCGCGGCATCGGTTCGCCCGAGAACCTGACCGCGATCCGCCACGCCGACGCCGAGTTCGGCCGCATTCTCGCCCGGCGCGACGCCGCGGGCCCGGGCGACCGCCCGCACATCATCACGCTTTCCGATCACGGCCAGCTGACGGTCGCCGGCGCGGCGCTTGAGCTAGGCGCGCAGCTGACCGAGGCCGGCTTTAGGGTCGGCGAAATGCTCGGTGAGGGTACCGACCTGGCGCTCGCCTTGGGCGGCTCCGTCGGGATCTATCTGCGCGATCCGGCGCGCGTCGACGCGGTCGTCGCCTGGCTGCAGGCTCAGCCCTGGTGCGGCCCGCTGTTCACCCGCGACGGGCGCGGCTGCCTGACCCACGCCCAGGTCGGACTGGACCATCCCCGGGCGCCCGATATCGCCCTGGTGCTGCGCGCCGACGAGGCCCCGAACGCCCATGGCGTGGCGGGGTCGTGCCGGCACGACTCCCACTACCCGGCCGGCGGGGGCATCCACGGGGGCCTGCATCCGATCGAGCTCGCCAACTGGTTCGCCGTCGGCGGCGACGCCTTCCTGAGCGGCCGGGTCTCCGCCCTGCCGGCGGGCATCGTCGACGTCCTGCCCACGGTGCTCCATCTGCTCGGCCTCGCGGCGCCGCGCTGGGTCCAGGGGCGGGTCCTGCGCGAGGCCCTCGCCGCCCACGCCGGCGAGCCGCCGCCTACCGCGACGGAGCAGGTCGTCTCGGCCGAAACCGGCGCCGGCCCCCGCGCTCACCTCGCGCTCAGCACCGTCGGGCGCACGTCCTACCTCAACCGCGCCTGGGTCGAGTGACGGGAGCGAGCCCCCTCGACTACAGCGAACTCGGCTACAAGAACCTGCGCCCGGGCGTCCGGGTCATGCCGCGGGGCGGTTGAGTCCGGATCGCGCCCTTGGCCCCCGCCGTTAGATCGCTCCACTCCTCCGCAGCAGTTCCGCCACGGCCTCGGCGAGCTTGCGGTAGCCTTGGGCGTTGGGGTGGATGGCGTCGCTCTTGAGGTTGGGTTGCTTGAGGATGGCGGGCAGGGCCTCGCCGTCGTAAGGGACTTCCAGCTCCTCGGCGAGCTCTGCGTAAAACCCGGCGCTGCGGCCCGGGATCAGGCCCAGGTTGGGCACGCCCAGAAGCACCACCGCCACGCCGCGCTTCCGGGCCAGGCGCACCATGGCGCGCAGGTTGGCCAGGGTGTCCTCCCGGGCCCGCCGCTGCAGCAGGTCATTGCCGCCGTGGATCAGGACCAGCAGGTCCGGCGTGCCGTCCTGCAGCACGCCGGGCAGGCGCGTCAGGCCCTCGGCGGTGACCTCGCCCGGCACCCCGGCGCGCAGGACCCGGCGCCCGATGAGTTCCTGGAGCACCGCTGGGTAGCTCGCCTCGGCACGCGCGCCGGTGCCGTGGGTGAGGCTGTCGCCGAAGGCCAGCACCACGCCATCGGCCGGCAGCTTGGCGAGCCTGGGCGGCCCGGAATCGCAGGCCGCGAGCAACAGCAGGCCCGGGAGCGCCGCGAGCAACAGCAGGAGAGACAGCGCGAGACAGCGCGGGATCAATGAGTTGGGTCCCGGGGATCCTCGCCGCCCGCGCCCCGGCGCCAACCCTTGCGCTTGAGGCCCCGGCCCAGGCGCAGGCCGCTGGGCGGGTCGCCGCCGCCGAACAGCGGTATGCTGTTGTGCCGGAACGGCACGATCAGCAGCGCGCCGGCCGCGAAGCCGCCGATATGCGCCCACCAGGCGACGCCGCCACCACCGCCGGCGATCGCGGTAAAGACCTGGAAGCCGATCCACAGCAGCAGCAGGAAGACCGCCGGCAGGTAGACCGGAAAGATCACGATCGGCACCAGAATCTTGGCGCGCGGGTGCAGGATCAGGTAAGCGCCCATCACCGCGGCGACGGCGCCGCTGGCGCCGATGGTCGGGACCGGGGACGCAGGATCGGCGAGCGTCTGCAAGAGCCCCGCCGCGACCCCGCCCAACAGGTAGAAGACGACGAAGCGGCCGTGGCCCATGGCGTCCTCGATGTTGTCGCCGAAGACCCAGAGGAACAGCATGTTGCCGGCCAGGTGGAGCCCGCCGCCGTGCAGGAAATTGTAGGTGAGGAGGGTGACGGCGGGTGTGACCAGGTAGAGCTGGGGGTTGAGATCCGCCTCGCCCGTGAGCGTCGCCGGGATCAGCGACAGGCCGTAGAGCAGCCGCC
Organism: Pseudomonadota bacterium; assembly: GCA_022572105.1. GTDB lineage: Bacteria > Pseudomonadota > Alphaproteobacteria > Kiloniellales > J153 > JACZWN01. The sequence continues at coordinate 26,526 of JACZWN010000010.1, forward strand.
CCTGGCCCCGGAGGTTGAGCCAGATCTGGACCGCGAAGATCGCGGTGCAGGCGGCGATCACGCCCATGGTCACCCAGGGCCTGGCGATCAGGATGCGTGGGTTCTTGTCGTGCAGGGGGATGAACATGACGGCGGACCGGCCCGTCCTAGCAGGCGCCCGCGGCGGGCGTATGGGCCGCGCTCATGGCCGTGCCTCCAACTCGCACCAGATGGGCGTGTGGTCGGAGGCCTTCTCCTGGCCGCGTGGGCCGCGGTCGATCTCGCAGGCCGTCAGGCGGTCGGCGGCCTGGGGCGAGAGCAGCAGGTGATCGATGCGAAGCCCCCGATCGGCGCTCCAGGCCACGCCCTGGTAGTTCCAATAGGTGTAGGCGCCGGGTTCGCCGTGCAGCGCCCGGAAGGCGTCGGTCAGGCCGAGGTTGAGAATCGCCCGGAACGCCTGGCGCGTCTCCAGCTTGTAGAGCGCGTCGTCGGCCCAGCCGGCCGGGTCGTAGACGTCGTCCGGCGTCGGGATGACGTTGTAGTCGCCGCCCAGGACGAGCGCTTGCTCGCCGGCGAGCAGCGTCGCGGCGTGATCGCGCAGGCGCGCCATCCAGCGCAACTTGTAGGGGTACTTCCCGGTGTCCACCGGGTTGCCGTTGGGCAGGTAGATGGAGGCCACGCGGAGGCCATGGGTGGTGCCCTCGAGATAGCGCGCCTGGTCGTCCTCGGCCTCGCCGGGCAGGCGCGTGACCGGGTCTTCGATGGCGCCGCGCGAGACGATCGCGACCCCGTTGTAGCTCTTCTGCCCGACCATCTCGACGTGGTAGCCGGCGGCCTCGAACTCCAGGCGCGGGAAGGTCTCCGCCACGGTTTTCAGCTCCTGCAGGAGCAGGACGTCCGGCTCGGCCCGCTTTAGCCAGGCCAGCACGTTGGGCAGCCGCGCCCTGATCGAGTTGACGTTCCAGGTGGCGATCTTGACCATAATACCAAAGGTTCTTGCCGTGCTATCGAGGCAAAACAAAGGGCCCGCCTATTGGGCGGACCCGACGTTCTAACACGGTTCACCGGCCGGTTTCAGATCGAAAACGACGCCCCACAGCCGCAGGACGAGGCCGCGTTGGGGTTCTTGACCTGGAACGAGGCGCCGACCAGCTCCTCCACGTAGTCGATCTCGGAGCCGGCCAGGAGGTCGAGCGAGACCTCGTCGATGACCGCCGTCACGCCGTCGCGCTCGAAGGTGCGGTCGTCCGGATTGACCATGTCGTCCAAGGAGAAGCCATACTGGAACCCGGAGCAGCCGCCGCCGCTGACCGAGACCCGCAGCATCAGGCCCGGCTGTGCCTCCTGCTCGAGCAGCCAGGCGATGCGCTTGGCGGCGCTGGCGCTCAAGCTGATGGTGCGTTCCTCGACAGTATCGCTCGAATCGCCCATGTTTCCTCCGCTCCCATGATGGGGGCTCCCGTGACCGGGGCCCCCGTGACCGGACAGGCAAGACTAGCATGATTCCCGCCGGCAGTGTCTATTTGGGGATGGTTCGGCCCAGTTCAAAGCCCCATAGGGGCCGGCCAGGCCGGGAAACGGGGCCGGCCGCGTCGCCGTCATGACCGCGCCGCCCCCGCTCGCGCCCCATCAGCCCGCGCGCCCTCCATTGGCGCCTTACGCCTGCCGGCCGGAGGATAGCCGCGGGCGGCTGTGCCCGGAGCCGGACAGCCCGACCCGCTCCTGCTTCCAGCGCGACCGCGACCGGATCGTCCATTCGGTCGCCTTCCGGCGCCTCAAGCACAAGACCCAGGTCTTCGTCTACCACGAGGGCGATCACTACCGCACCCGCTTGACCCACTCCATCGAGGTGGCGCAGATCGCCCGCAGCATCGCCCGGGAGCTGGGCCTCGACGAGGACCTGGCCGAGGCCCTGGCGCTGGCTCACGACCTGGGCCACACGCCCTTCGGCCACGCCGGCCAGGATGCGCTCGGCGCCGTGATGGCGCCCTTTGGGGGCTTCGACCACAACGAACAGACCTTCCGCATCCTGACCCGGTTGGAGCGGCGCTACGCCGAGTTCGACGGCCTCAACCTGACCTGGGAGACGCTGGAGGGCACCGCCAAGCACAACGGTCCGTTAATTGGCGGACCCCTAATTGGCGGCTCCGTCCCGCCCACGATCGCCGCCTTCTGCCGGGACTTCGACCTGGAACTGGACAGCCACCCGGGCGTCGAGGCCCAGGTCGCCGCGCTCGCCGACGACATCGCCTACAACAACCACGACATCGACGACGGCCTGCGCGCGGGGCTGTTCACGGTCGCCGACCTCGAGCCGCTGCCGCTCGTGGGGCCGGTGTTCCGCGAGGTCGCCGAGCGCTATCCGGGGATCGAGGAGCAGCGGCTGATCCACGAGGCGGTGCGCCGCCTGATCGACCGCATGGTCAACGACCTGCTCGCGGAAACCCGGCGCCGGATCGCCGAGGCCGCGCCGACGAGCGCCGCCGACTTGCGCGCGCTCGGCGCCCCGGTGGTTGCCTTTTCCGAGCCGATGCGCCAGAACGACCG
>JACZWN010000177.1 GCA_022572105.1 Pseudomonadota bacterium
ATACCCCCATTTTGTATGTTGCCGCAGAGCCTAAACCATATCTAGATAGGCGGCAATAATTGATGAGTTAAGAACAAACAGTGAACATTCATGCCCCCAGTCACCGCGGTTGTCAACCGTAAATCTCCGGCAATTCGACAGAGACAGTGGCCAGGCGTCGATCCGCTACGGTCGAGGACGATGGCCTCGGTACGGCAGAAGCATACGAAGCCCGAGCTGGCGGTAAGAAAGCTGTTGCATCGGTTGGGCTATCGGTACCGTCTGCATGCGGCCGATCTTCGGGGAAAGCCGGACATCGTCTTCAGAAGACGGCGAAAGGCGATCTTCATCCACGGATGCTTCTGGCACGGCCACGACTGCGACCACGGTCGGCGGCAGCCACAGTCCAACCAGGTGTATTGGATCCCTAAGATTGAGAGGAACCGCGAGCGGGACGCTGCGGCGATCACCGCGCTTTCGTCCATGGGCTGGAGCATCAAGATTGTGTGGGAATGCGAGCTACGGTCCTTCGAGAAGATTGCTGGCGAGTTGGCCGATTTCTTGGGGCCAGCCAAGATTCGCTGAGGTGGGGGACGCGAACAGCGCCTGGCTGTCCATGGCCGGCGCGCCGGCGACAAGGGCTACCAGGTGCGGCGCAGCCACCGCAGTTACGCCTTCGCCGGCGTGCACGCGATCGGGATTACGGACGGCCAGTGGCAAGGCGGCGCCGACCCGGGCCGCGACGGCATGGCGCTCGAGGTATAAGGCCGCTCTCATCGCGGTCCTTTCCTGGGTTCGGCTTCGCGTAGCGCCATGACGATGCGTTCCGGCGTGATCGGCAGCTCGAAGACGCGCCGGCCGATGGCGTCGGCGACCGCATTCGCAATCGCCGGGGCGACCGGGGTCAGCGCCGGCTCGCCGATGCCCTTGGCGCCGAAGGGGCCGAGGCCGCTGCGCGATTCCAGGATGATCGATTGGACCCTGGGCATGTCCATGGCGGTCGGGATCAGGTACTCGCTGAACGACGGCGTCATGAGCTCGCCGTCCCGGTAGATCATGGCCTCGCTCAAGGCGTAGCCCTGGCCTTGCGCGGCGCCGCCCTCGATCTGGCCGGCCACCGCGGCCGGGTTGATCGCCTGGCCGACGTCGTGGGCGCCGACGCTCTTCAAGACCGTGACCTCGCCGGTCTCGGTATCGACCGCGACCTCGACCGCGTGCGCGCCGAAGGCGTAATCGGGATGGACCCGGCCCTGGCCGGTCTCCGGGTCGATCTCGCCGGTGAAGGGCGCGCGGAACATGGCCAGCTCCGAGCGGTGGATGCCTTCGGAGGCGCAGATGCCGACCAGGTCCTTGAGCGCCATGGACTTGTCCGGCGCGTCGATCACGAAGGCTCTGGACTCGGCCAGATCGACCTCGCTTGGCGCGACCCCGAATTCCTCGGCCGCGCGCCCGATCAGGCGCCCGCGCAGCGCCTCGGCGGCCAGATGCACGGCGTTGCCGGTCATGTAGAGCGCACGCGTCGCCGTGGTCGTGCCGGCGAGCGGCGTGGTCGCCGAATCGCTGTTGTAGACGGTCACCTCGCCCAAGCTCACGCCGAGCAGCTCGGCGGCGATCTGGGCCAACGCCGAGACCTGGCCGGCGCCGATGTCGGTGACCCCCGAGCGCACCACCACGGTGGCGTCGATCTCGACCCCGACCCAGGCCTCGGAGGTGTCGTGCAACCAGGTGATGCGGCCGTAGCTCTGCTGGTAGGTCGCCACCCCGCGGCCGATCTTGACCGGCCCATCCTCGGGCGCGCGTTCGCCCAGCGCCGCCCAGGCCTTGGTCATGCAGTCGTCGGACCAGACCGCGCTCTCGATGGCATAGCCGGTGGCGATCTCGTCGCCGGTGCGCAGGAAGTTGCGGCGCCGGAGCTCCAGGCGGTCCAGGCCGAGTTCCTTGGCGATCTCGTCCATCTGCTGCTCGTGGGCGACGCAGGCCTGGGCCGCGCCGAAGCCGCGGAAGGCGCTGGTGTACATGTTGTTGGTGGCGACCGCGCGGGCGTCGATGTGGACGTTGTCGATCCGGTACGGTCCCGGCCCCGCGACCACGGCGTAGAGCAGCACGTAGGGGCTCAGGAACACGTAGGCGCCGGCGTCGGCGGTCATGGTGATTTGGACAGCGGTGATTCTGCCGTCCTGGGTAACCCCGGTGCGGTGGGTGATCACGAAGGGGTGGCGCTTGCCGTGACCGAAGAAGGAGTCCTCGCGGGTGTAGGCCAGGCGCACCGGCCGCCCCGTCGCCTGGGCCAGCAGCGCCAGGTAGATCTCGACGGTCACGTCCTCCTTGCCGCCGAAGCCGCCGCCGACCATGGAGCCCAGGATGCGGACCTGGTTGTGCGCCACGCCCAGGGCATCGGCGATGGCGCGGAAATGCTCGATCACCTGGGTCGAGACCCGGATGTTGATGACCTCGTTCTCGTCGACCCAGGCCAGCCCGACCTCGGGCTCGAGGAAGGCGTGCTCGACGAACTGGGTGCGGAAGGTGTTCTCGACGACGCGCTCGGCCTCGGCGAAGCCCGCCTCCAGGTCGCCCTTGCGCACCTTGTAGGTGGCCACCACGTTGTCCGTGCCCTGGACAATGGGCGCGCCCGGCTTGAGCGCCTCCACGGGATCGAACACGCCGGGCAGCGGCTCCAGGTCGTATTCGATCAGGTCCGCGGCCCGCTCGGCCAGCGCCAGGGTCTCGGCCGCGATCAGCGCCAGCGGCTCGCCGTGGTAGCGGACCCGCTCGCGCACCAGGATCTGCTGGTCGGTGGCGAGGCGCTTGCGCCCGGTCTGGCCCGGGATGTCGGTCGCCGCGCGGCGGTCGGCGAGGTCGGCGGCGGTCAGCACGCAGACCACGCCCTCGAGCGCGCGTGCCTTGGCCGCGTCGAGGCGCGTGAGCCGCGCGCTGGCCTTGGGCGCGCGCAGCACCTTGGCGTGCAGCATGTTGGGCATGACGTGGTCGCCGGCGAAGCGGGTGCGCCCTTGCGCCTTGCCCGGCACGTCGGTGCGCACCAGCGGCTTGCCGACCTGGCGCAGGTTGACGTTCGGCGCCCGGGTCCAGTCCTGGGGCGCGCCGGTCATGCCTGGCTCTCCGCGCCGCGCAGCACCGCCGCCGCGTCGCGCACCGCGTCGAAGACCTTGGTGTAGCCGGTGCAGCGGCACAGGTTGCCGCTCAAGCCGAGGCGGATGTCGTCGTCGTCGGGCTCGGGCGTGTCCTTCAGCATGGACTGCGCCGCGACGATCAGGCCCGGCGTGCAATAGCCGCACTGCACGGCGCCGGATTTTTCGAAGGCCTCGATCAGGGGGTGCTTGGCCCCGCCCAGGCTCAGGCCGGCCACCGTAGTGACCGCGCGCCCCGCCACGGTCCAGGTCAGCGCCAGGCAGGAGTCGATGGCCTCGCCGTCCACGAGCACGGCGCAGGCGCCGCAGTCGCCCTTCTCACAGCCGCTCTTGACTTCGAAATAGCCGAGTTCGCGCAAGGTTTCCAAGAGGGTCGCATTGGCCGGCGCCGCGACCTTGCGGTCGCGGCCGTTGATGGTGAGGGCGATGGTTTTCGTCTCGGCCATGTCTGGTCCCCTCCTTAGGTTAACCGCTCCCAAGCCTGGGTCACGAGCCGCCGGGTCAGGGCGTGCACGCAGTGGCGCCGGTACTCGGCCGAGGCGCGGATGTCGTCGATCGGGTCCACGTCGTCGACGGCCTGGCGCGCGGCGGCGTCGATCAGTTCCGGTGTCAGGGCCTGCCCGCACAGCATCGCCTCGGCCGCGGTCGCGCGTTTGACGATCGGCGCCACCGCGCCGAGGGCGATGCGCGCCGTGCCGCATTTGCCGTCCTCGGCGGCGAGCGCGACCGCGACGCCGACCACGGTGATCGCGTCGCCCTTGCGCAGCGCCAGCTTGTAAAAACGGTTGCTGGAATGGGCCGGCGGGATATCCCAGGCGATCTCGGTCATGAGCTCGCCCGGCGCGCGGGCGTCCCGCTTGTAGCCGAGGAAGAATTCGGAGAGCGGCACCACGCGCGTGCCGGACGGGCTCGCGAGCGTCACCTCGGCGTCCAGTGCGAGCAGCGCCGGCACCGCGTCGGCGGCCGGCGATCCGCTGCAGATGTTGCCGGCCACCGTGGCGGCGTTGCGCACCATCTGGCCGCCGAAGACCCGGGCCTGATCCACCAGGCTGGGCGCGTGCCCGGCCAGGTCCGGGTGGCGCAGGATGTCGCTCATGGTCGTGCGCGCGCCCATGCGCACGCGGCCGTCCGCGATCCGGATGCCGCGCAAGCCGTCGAGCCTGCCCAAGCCCACCAGCCTGGACGGCGCCACGCGCCGCGCGCGCAGGTCGACGATCATGTTGGTGCCGCCGGCGAGCGGCTGCGTGCCGCCGTTCCCGCCCCCGACCGCGCCCGCGAGCGCCTCCAGCGCCTCGTCCAGGGTCTCGGGGATGACCAGATCGAAGTCCGCGTACATGCCGTCCGTCTCCGCCCGCAGCGCTCCTTGGTATTAGACGTCCCAGCCGCCGTCGACGGTCAGCTCCTGGCCGGTGATGTTGCGGGCCTCGTCGCTGGCCAGGAACAGGACCGCATCGGCCACGTCCTGGGGCGTGGTCACGGACTCGAGCGCCATCTCGTCGACGTATTCCTGATAGACCCGCTCCTTGGTCCAGCCGCGCGTCCGCGCCTTTTCCTCGCACAGCTTGTCCATGCGCGGGGTCTCGACGATGCCGGGCATGACCACGTTGACGTTGACGCCGTACTCGCCGGCGTCCAGCGCCACCGTGCGCGTCAGCCCGCGCACGCCCCACTTGGACGAGCTGTAGGCGGCGCGGTACTTGTAGCCGCGCGTGCCCGAGGTGCCGCCGATGTTGACGATCTTGCCGCTCCGCCGCGCGATCATGGTGGGGATCACGTGCTTGATCGGCAGGAAGGTGCCCTTGATGTTGGAGTCGATGACGTGGGAGAAGTCCTCGGCCGCGATTTCCCAGGCCGGGGTCTCGATCGGGCCGGTGACGCCGGCCACGTTGACCAGAATGTCGATGCGGCCCTCGAAGAAGGCCTTGGCGCGCTCGGCCATGGCCGCGACCTGGGCCTCGTCGGTCACATCCGCCGCCACCACCTCGGCGCGCCGGCCGAGCGCGCGCACTTGGGCCGCGACCTCGTCGAGCGCCGCGGTGTCGCGCGCGGTCAGCACCAGATCGGCGCCCTCGCGGGCGAGCGTGAGGGTGATCGCCGCGCCCATGCCCTTGGCCGCGCCGGTGACGATGGCGTTCTTGTTCTTCAGCCGCATCCCTGCCGTCCTTCCCGTCTTATACCTTATCCGTCCGGCCCGGCGCCTCGCCCGGCGCCGCGTCCGGCACCGCGTCCGGCGGCGCGCCGTAGCCACCGCCGCCGCAGCTATCGAGGATCACCAGGTCGCCGCGCGCCAGGCGAACGTTGGCCTTGCCGGGCAATATGTAAGGCTCACCCGAGGCCGGCACCACCTTAACCCGAAACAACGCCCCCGGCGCGCCCCCTTGCAGGCCGTAAGGCGGCACCACGGCGCGCTCGAACATGGAGGTCAGCGACATCTCCTCGGCCAGCACCCGGTATTCCCGGTGCAGGCCCTCGCCGCCCTTGTGCGCGCCTTGGCCGCCCGAGCCGTGGCGCAAGCGTTGGCATTCGACCCGGATCGGATACTCGGCCTCGATCACCTCGGCCGGGGTGTTCATGACGTTGGACATATGGACGCGCACCACCGGCGCTCCGTCGCGGTCCGCGCGCGCGCCCTCGCCGCCGCCGTGGGTCTCGTAGAACGTGGTCCACTGGCCGTCCGCGCGGGTGCCGGCGAACAGCAGCAGGCCCGAGGTGGTCGGCCCGCCGGCCGTCAGGCGCTCGGGCACCGCCGGCTCGAGCGCCTTGAAGATGGCGTCGGCGGCCCGCTGCGAGGTTTCGTGGTTGCCGCCGACCACCGGGCGCTCGGGACCGGGGTCGAACACCGAGCCGGGCCGGGTGATCACGGTGAGCGGCCGGTAGCAGCCGCCGTTGGGCTGGATATCCGGGCCGACCAGGGCCTTGACGGCGTAGAACACCGAGGCCGCGGCGATGAAGGGCGTGGTGTTGAGCGGCCCGCGCGCGGCATCGCCCGAGGCCGAGAAGTCGAACACCGCCCGGTCCTCGGTCAGCTCGATGCGCACCCGGATCGGCAGCGGTGGGCCGCCGGCGCCGTCGTCGTCGAGCCAGTCCTCGCCCTCGTAGATTCCCCGGGGCAGGCGGGCGAGGGCCGCGCGCATCTGGGCCTCGGCGCGGTCGTGCAATTGGCCGATCGCGGCCTCGACGGTCTCGGCGCCGTGGCGCGCGAAGACCTCGTGCAGACGCTGCTCGGCCAGCCGGGTCGCGGCCATCTGGGCCAGGATGTCGCCCCGGCGCTCCTCGGCGCCGCGCACATTCGCGAGCACCAGGCCGAGCTTCTCCTCGTCGGGCCCCTCGGCCGCGAACAGGCGCAGGGGCGGGATGCGCAGGCCCTCCTGCCAGGCGTCGGTGGCCGAGGCCAGGTAGCTGCCCGGCACCGCGCCGCCGATGTCGGCCCAATGGGCGAGGCTGACCGCATAGGCGGCGATGCGCCCGTCGACGAACACCGGGCGGATCGCCTTCACGTCGGGCAGATGGTTGCCGCCGACCTCGGGCAGGTTGAGGAACCAGACGTCGCCCGGCGCCAAGCGTTCGGCCGGCACGCGCTTCAGGAACTCCTTCACCGTGAAGTTCATGACCCCCAGGTGTATGGGGATGTCGCGGCCCTGGGCGATCAATTCGCCCGAGGCGTCGGTCAGCGCCGAGGACAGGTCGCCGGCCTCGCGCAACAGCGGCGAGCGCGCCGCGCGCATGACCACCAGCGACATCTCCTCGGCGATCGCCGAGAGCATGTTGCGGATCACCTCGAGGGTGAAGGGATCGACGGTCGC
>JACZWN010000178.1 GCA_022572105.1 Pseudomonadota bacterium
GGCGAGGCGTCGCTCGCCTTCCCCCCGCCGCTGCGCGCGAGCCCGGCGGACGGCGCCGCGCTCACGCTGGTCGATCCCACGGTGACCATGATGCTGGTCGACGACGAGCAGGCGTTCTGGGACGCCGACCGGGCGTCGCTCTACGGCATCTCGCTTGCCGGCGTCGAGGTGTTCACATGATCTACCTTCGCGCTCTGCGCTACGGCAGATTGATCGTCCGTGGCTCCACCAGGAGCGTAGGGCGATGAGCCGCGAGCTCACCTCGGCGGCCCGGGGCGCGAGCCAGGCGCAGGTCGCGCGCCCGGTTCTCTTGGCCGAGCTCGACTTCCCGAGCGGATTCGTGCGCGTCAACTCGACCGACCGCAGCATCTTCTTCGACAGCCAGGGCGCCTCGCCGCTCAACGAGTTCCTCGGCGTCGGCCGTCTCGGGTCGATCAGCACCGTGGGGGAAACTTCCAGCCTCCAGGCCCGCGGCGTCGAGCTTGCGCTCTCGGGCATCCCCGCGGCCCATATTTCGGCGGCCTTCGAGAGCGCGCAGGGGCGGCCGGGCCGGATATGGATCGGGTTCCTCGACGACAGCTATGCGCTCATCGTCGAACCGGTGCTGGTGTTTTCCGGGCTGATAGATAATTCGAGCATCGACATCGGCGAGACGGCCACGGTCACGGTGACGGTCGAGAGCCGCTTGATCGCCTGGGAGCGGGCCAAGATCCGGCGCTATACCAACGAGGACCAGCAGCAGCGCCTCTCGGGCGAATCGCCGACGATCACCGACAAGTTCCTCGAGTTCGTCAATCAGACCGTGGACAAGGAGATCCTCTGGGGCGTCGGCGGCGACGGCGTGCCGCGGCGCGTGAGCACGAGCTGAGCGGCGCCGGCCGGCGAGGTGGTGACCGAGCGCGGCGAAACCTTCTTCCGTGCCTCGGACCCCGGCGGCGCCGGCGGCCGCGTGACCGGCGTGATGGTCTTCGAAGGCGACCATCACGCCTATGACGATCTCGGCGTGGTCGTCTCGGGCTCTCATACCAAGGAGCGCTGATAATGACCCATAGAGATCGGGCGGGCGATCCATCGGGGCCGGGCCGGGGCGAGCCGTTCCGCGGGATCACGGAAGGCGGGCCGTGATGCGCCCCTTCGACTGGCAAAGTCGCCTGTCAAGAGCGCTGGCGGCGCGGCGGGAAACGCCGTTTGCCTGGGGACGCCACGACTGCGCGCTCTTTGCCTGCGACATGGCCGAAGCGGTCTGCGGCATCGATTTCGCGGCGCCGTTGCGCGGACGCTATGCGACCCGGCGCGGGGCTTACGCCGTGCTCGGCGACTTTGCCGGCGGCGGCCTGGAGCAAGCGGCGGAAAAGATCGCGAGCGATCGCGGCTGTGCGGAGGTGGCGCCTCTGATGGCCCGGCGCGGCGATATCATCCTTGCTCAAATACCCATCGCCGGCGCACCGGGCGACGCGCTCGGCATTTGCGTCGGCGAACGGATCGCCTTCGCCGCCGAGCGGGGCTTCGTGCAATTGCCTCTGGTCAAAGCGCGCCGCGCTTGGAGGGTGCCGTAAATGCCGCAGGTCGTCGGTCCCTTACTCGTCAAAGTCGCTATCAGCACAATTATTTCCTTCGGCCTGAGCCTGATTACGCGCGCCTTGGCACCCAAGCCCAAGGCGCCGCGGCTGCGGGAAGAGGGCCGCAAGCATATCGTGCGCTCGTCGGTCGAGGCGCATCAGATCGGCTACGGCACGTCCATGGTCTCCGGGCCATTGATATTCGCCGAGAGCGCGGGGCCGAATAACGAATTTCTTCACTTGGTCGTGCCCGTCGCCGCCCATGAGATCGAAGCCATCGACAGCGTTTGGCTCAACGATGTCGAGATACAAAACAGCCAGCTCGACGGCTCCGGCAACGTCACTTCGGGACGGTTCAAGGATCACGCGCGGATCAGGAAGCATTTGGGCGGCGAGACTCAAAGCGCCGATAGCGCGCTGGTTTCCGAAGTCTCCAATTGGACGGCGGATCACCGCGGGCGCGCCATCGCCTATGTTTATCTGCGTCTCAAGTGGAACCAGGATGTTTTCCCGACCGGCATCCCAAACCTGCGGGCCGTCATACGCGGGCGCAAGGTCTGGGACCCGCGTAGCGATCCCGGCGACCCGAGCGTGAAATCCTTCTCCGACAACGCCGCGCTCTGTCAACTCGACTATCTCATGGCGGATTTCGGCTTTGGCGTGCCGCTCGCGGAAATTCACGAGCCGTCCTGGGTCGCCGCGGCCAACGCCTGTGACGAGGACGTGGAGCTCGCCGGAAGCCCGACCGTCACGCAGAAACGCTATACCTGCGACGGCTCGTTCCAGATCGATCAAAAACCGGCCGCCATCATGGAGGACCTGTTGACCGCTTCGGCGGGCGCCATGGTCTACCAGCAGGGAACGTTTCGAGGTTACGCCGGCGGGCCGACCGCTGCGACCGGGACGCTCGACGAGAGCGATCTGCGTGGGCCAATCGACGTGACGCCCCGACCGAGCCGCAGCGAGTCGTTCAACGCGATCCGCGGCACCTTCGTGGATGCCGACGATGCCAAGGCGCCCTATTCACTTACCGACTTTCCGCCGATCACGAATTCGGCCTTCGAGTCCCAAGACGGCGGCGAGCGGGTGTTCCATGAGATCGAGCTGCCGTTCACCACCAACAAGACGCGCGCGCAACGCATCGCCAATCTATATCTGCAACGGGCCAGGCAGGGGATAACGGTTCGCTTCCCGGCCAAACTGACGAAGCTGGACATCGCGACCTGGGACGTGGTGACGGTCTCGATCGCGCGCCTCGGGTGGGCCAACAAGGAGTTCCGGGTCCTGGAATGGGCGCTGGCCGAGGACGGCGGCGTGGACCTGACGCTCCAAGAGGAAGCCGCCGCGGTCTACGACTTCGACCCGGCCGACGAGATCGTCCTCGACCCGGCGCCCGACACCAACCTGCCCGACCCCTTCAACGCGGTCGCACCGACCGGCTTGACGCTGACCAGCGGCACCGCGGCGCTGTTCCTGAAGGCCGACGGCACGGTGATCAGCCGCATCAAGGCCTCCTGGACCGCGAGCGCCGACACCTTCGTCAACAACTACGAGGTCCAGTTCCGGCCGACCAACGAGTCGCCGACGCCCGACTGGCAGCCGGCCACGCCGCCCGGCGGCCAGACCAGCACCTTCGTTTGGGACGTAGAGGACGGCCTGGCCTACGACGTGCGCGTGCGCGCGGTCAACACGCTCGGCGTGAAGTCCGCCTGGACCACCGCGGCGGGGCACGTGGTCGCCGGCAAGACGACGGCGCCGGCCGAGGTCACCGGCTTCACGGCGGCGCAGAACGGCAACGCCATGAACTTCCGCTGGACGCAGGTCCCGGACCTCGACCTGGCCGGCTACGAGATCCGGTTCAACCCGCAAGGAACGGCGACCTGGGCCGACGCGACGCCGCTCACCGAGGTGACCCGAGGCACCGCGATCACCAACGCCCAGGTGCCGCCGGGCGACTGGACCTTCCTGATCAAGGCGAGGGACACCAGCGGCAACGAGTCCGCTACGGCCGCGCGCGCCGACGCCAAGATGGAGACCGCCGACTTCGACATCATCCTGCAGGAGGCGCAGGCGCCGCGCTGGCCCGGCGTGGCTTCGGGCTTCGTCAGGCACCACGGCGGCGTGCTCGTCCCCGACAGCCAGAACCTCGCCTCCGACGACGGCTTCGAGACCTTCGATGTCTTCGTCCCGAACCCGGTGGCGAGCGCGGTCTACGAGGCGCCGGCCTTCGACGTCGATTTCGACGACACGGTGCGCGTCTGGGGCGATGTCGTCTCGGCGCTGGGGCCCGGCGAGACGCTCGGCGTCGCCGACCCCGCGCTCGAAATCGACACCCGCAAGGACGCGGGCGCCTTCGACGGCTTCGAGCCCTGGGGCATCGGCAATATCGAGGCCCGCTTCGTCAAGCTTCGTATCAACTTGGATACCTCCAAGGGCGTGGCCAAGGTGACCGGCTTCAAGCCGACCGTCGATCTCTTCGAACGCACCGAAGGGGCGAAGGCTGCCACCGTGGCGGCCGGCGGGCAGGCGATCGCCTTCGCGCGAGCCTTTCACACCGCGCCGCGCGTCGCCGCCACCGTGGACGGCACGAGCGCGCTGATTGCGACCAAAGAGAACGTGACCACGACCGGTTTTACCGCCCACGTCTTCGACACCGGCGGCACCGACGTGGGTGGAACCTTGGACTGGCAGGCAACGGGAGCATGAGCCATGGGTGACGCGGCGACACCGGCGCTTCCCGACTTCACGAGCCAGACGGCGAGCGTCTACAAGGCGAACATCGACGCCGGGTTTGCGGTCGCGGACCGCCTGGCCTGGGCCTTCGCGCCCCACGAGCAGGATGTCGGCTCACCGCAGCCCGACATGACGGTGCGACTGGACGCCGGCGCGCTCTTCGACGGCACGACGCTCACCGAGGTCGCGGCGCAATCGACCGGCACCATCACCGCGCCCTCCACGAACCCGCGCATCGACCGCGTGGTCATCGACGAATCGAGTGGCGCGGTCTCGGTGCTCACCGGCACCGAGGCACCGTCGCCCAGCCCGCCGGCGATCACCGCCGGCAAGCTGCCCATCGCCCGGGTCGCGCTGGTGGTCTCGCAGACTTCGATCGTCAACGCCGACATCACCGACGAGCGGCAGGCACAGGTGAAGCCGGCGTCTTCGTTCCCCGCCGGCACGGTCATGCTCTTTCACCAGAGCGCCGCCCCGACCGGCTGGACGAAGGACACCGCGGCGACGCTCGACAACGCGGCGCTGCGGGTCGTGACCAGCACGGCATGGGCCAGCGGGAAGCAGGGCGCGACGGCGTTTACGAGCGTTTTCGGTTCGGGCAAGACGGTCGGATCTACCACACTGGCCGTCTCGCAAACACCATCGCACGATCACAGCGGCAACTATGTCGGTGGCGGCGCGGCCACCACAACTGGTCTTACTGAGGCCCCAAACAGAGTTGTAGAAGCATCTAATGTCGTTGCCCAAGGCGGCGGTGGCTCGCACGACCACACGCTCTCGCTCGACCTGAACTACATCAACATGATCATCGCGAGTAAGGACTGATGCAGATCAAGCCCGGGACCTTCTGTCCACTCATCAAGGACGAGTGCGTGCAGTTCAAGTGCATGTTCTGGACACAGCTTCGCGGCAAGCATCCTCAGACCGGCGAGCCGTTGGACGAGTGGGACTGCGCCATCAAATGGCTACCGGTCCTGATGATCGAGAACACCAAGGAGGCCATCGGCGTGTCGGCCTCGATCGACAGCTTCCGCAACGAGATGGTGCGCGGGCAGCAAGCGGTCCTGCGGATGGCCGCGAACGGAGACGTGAAGGAGATCGCCGATGCGCGTAACGATCATCGCTGACGACGGCAAGGTCGGCGTGGATGGGGTGTTCCGCGCCGTCGATCTGTCGACGCTCGATGCGAACATCCACGCCGTGCAGTGGGGCGGCGCCTCGGGGCACATCGAGTTCAGGGATCGGAGCCCGGAGCAGCGGATCGCGGACATTTCCGCTTTCCAGTCCTTCATCGACGCCTGGACCGCCGCCGCCCCTCCGCCCCCAACGCTTGCCGAACTCAAGAGCGCCAAGGGCGCCGCGTTCATCGCCGAGGGCGTGACCCGCATCGCGGCGCAGGTGCCGGATTGGGACAGCCTCGACGCGATCAAGACGGTCGCCGGGCTGTGGACCTCCCATCTCGTGGCGGACGCTACGCCCGCGCAGATCGTGGCCAAGGACATCTATCGCTACGTCCGCGATACCGTGCCGGCCAAGCTCGCCGCACTCACCACGCAAGGTCAGCTCGACGCCATCGACCCGAGCACCGCCGATCCGTTCGGCGACGGCACGCCCTGGCCGACCTGATCCAGGAGACACCCCATGTCCCCTTTCCCCTGACGGTCGCTGCGGCGGCCTTTTTCATTGCTGGCAGCCTGTCGGCGCCGGCCTTGGCCGGCCAGGAGGCCACCACCCACCGCGCCGGTGACCTCATCGTCTACCGCTTCGCCTGCCACGACGCCGAGTCCATGACCGCGCTCGCCGAGCGCGGCGGCGGCCGCGAGATCGCCGTGGTGCTGATCGAGCAGGGCCTATGCTTCAGCAACGCGGGCCCCATCGCGGCGCGGCTCGAGGCCTGGATCGCCGGGCCCTATCCGCCCGACGACGGCCGCGGCGCGCGCGGGGCGCCGGGCAGCGTCTGGCGCGTGGCCGACCAGTTCGGCGACACCGAGTACGTCTGGATCGCCGACTCGGGCGGCCGGCACCCCGCGCGCCGCGAGATGGCGCTCTAGCCAACCCCCTTAAGCAAGAAAGCAAGAGAGAATCGCTCATGGTGCGCGAGCCGAGCCACGCCGAGTTGAAGGCCGAGATCGCGGCCCTGCGCGGGATCACCGTCACCGAGCTCCGCAACATGGGCGCGCGCCTGGGCGAGGTCGAGGCGATCCAGCGCGAGCTGGTCCGGGTCGCGACCCAGGGCAAGGCGGGCCTGCGGGTCCTGCTTTGGCTGGGCGGGCTGATGACCGCGGCCGTGACCGTGCTCGCCGCCTTCTGGAAAGACCTGGCGGGGAGCTAAGGGCGCCCATGCTCGACCCGCAACACTTCCTCGCCTACGTGGTCCGGCCGAGCCTCGACTCGATCGGCCTGTGGTCGCCGGCCGCCGAGCGGCTGTTGCTCGGCACCGCGCTCGCGGAAAGCCGGCTCACCTGGCTGCGCCAGCACGGGGACGGGCCGGCGCGCGGGGTCTACCAGATCGAGCCCGCGACCCACGACGACATCTGGGCCCATTACCTCGCCCATCGCGAGCGCCTGGCCGAGCGCGTGGCGCGGCTGGCGGGGGGACCGCCCCGTCCCGCTCAGCTTGCCTGGAA
>JACZWN010000179.1 GCA_022572105.1 Pseudomonadota bacterium
CACACTGGAGCCCGCACTGGAGCCCACACTGGAGACGGTGTCCGACACGGCCCAGGCCGACACGCCCGTGCCGGGTCCCGTGGCCGCGGCGCCGGAAAGCTTGCCGCCGGCGAGCTTTGCGGACGTCGTGAATCTGGTGCGGGCGCACAAGGAGACCATCCTGGCCAACCACTTGGAGCAGGACCTTCACCTGGTGCGCTTCGAGCCGGGCCGGATCGAGTTCCGGCCGGGAAGCCATGCGCCGCGCAACCTGGCCGGGCGGTTGGGTAAGTTTCTGCAAGACGCGACCGGCGCGCGCTGGATGGTCAGCGTGTCTCAGGACCAGGGCGAACCGTCGATCGCCGACCAGGCGCGCGCGCGCGCGGCGCGCCTGACCGAGGCGGCGCTCCAGCACCCCTTGGTGCGGGCGGCGATGGCGACCTTTCCCGGCGCCAAGCTGGTCGCGCGCCGCGACAACCCCGACGCCGTACTCCCCGACGCCGTAGCCGATGAGACCGGCGACCCGGCCGGCAGCCCACACCCGTCCGACGAAGGAGACGAACACCCATGAACAACCTCGGCCAGATGATGAAGCAGGCCCAGGAGATGCAGGCCAAGATGGCGGAGCTGCAGGAGCAGCTGGCCCGGACCGAAGTCACCGGCGCGGCCGGCGGCGGCATGATCCAGGTCACGCTCAACGGCAAGGGCGAGATGCGCGCCGTCACCATCGACCCGGCGCTGGTCGACCCCAACGAGGTCGGGGTGCTCGAGGACCTGATCGTGGCCGCGGCCAACGACGCCAAGGCGAAGGCCGAGGCGAAGGTCGCCGAGAAGATGCGCGAGCTGACCGGCGGGCTCGGCCTGCCGCCCGGCTTCAGCCTGCCCATGTGAGGGGCGGGGTTTTGGGCGTGTGCGCGGGGCCGGCCCGCCCGTCATGACCGTCAGCGATCTCGATCGCCTGATCCAGTTGCTCGCCCGCCTGCCGGGCCTCGGGCCGCGCTCGGCGCGCCGGGCGGCGCTCAAGATGATCCAGAAGCCGGAGACCCTCATGCTGCCCCTCGCCGCGGCCTTGGAGCAGGCGGCCGAGAACATCCGGGCGTGTTCGACCTGCGGCAACCTGGATACCGCCGATCCCTGCGCCATCTGCCGCGACCCGGCGCGCGACCGGACGCTCGTTTGCGTGGTCGAGGATGTCGGCGACCTCTGGGCGCTCGAGCGTAGCGGCGCCTTCAAGGGCCTGTATCACGTCCTCGGCGGCACGCTCTCGGCGCTCGACGGGCGCGGGCCGGAGCAGTTGAACGTCGCCGCCCTCGTCGAACGCGTGCAGGCCGGCGCGGACGCGGAAACCGGAGCAGGCCGGCCGGACGCGGCGATCGGGGCGGGCCGGCCGCGCGAGGTCATCCTGGCGCTGAGCGCCACCGTCGACGGCCAGACCACCGCCCACTACATCGCCGAGCGCCTGGCCGGCCTGGGCGTCACGATCTCGCGCCTGGCCCACGGCGTGCCCGTGGGCGGCGAGCTCGACTATCTCGACGACGGCACCCTGAGCGCCGCGCTCAAGGCCCGCCGGCCGGCGTGACCCGGAAGATTAGATATTAATTGATAATAAGTTAATCACCATATATATAGGTAATTGCAATATGTTACGATATTTTTTAACTTACGAAGACAGGCCCTAATTCCTTGGAATTCCTTGATTAAGCAAAAACGAGTTAATCGTCTGAAACGGCCTTCAATTGCGGCGCCATCGCCTCGGCCTCGGCTTCGATGTCCTCGATCTCCTCGAACTCGACCTCGGCGATCTGCGTGCCGCGCTTGGCGATCTTCTCGGTCGAGATGCGGATCTGGCGCAGGTCCTCGTTGGCCTGGTCGAAATGGCTCTGCAGCTTGCCGACGCGCCCGTCCAGGCGCACCACGTCCTTGAGCATGGTCGCGACCTCGGTCTGGATCAGCCCGGCCTGCTCGCGCATGCGCACGTCCTTGAGGATCGCGCGCATCGTATTCAGGGTGGCCATGAGGGTGGTCGGCGAGACGATCCACACGCGCGCCCGGTACGACTCCTCGATCACCTCGCGGAAGCTGGCGTGGAGCTCGGCGTAGACCGCTTCGCTGGGCAGGAACATGAGCGCCGATTCGGCGGTCTCGCCGGGCACGATGTACCTCTCGGCGATGTCGCGGATGTGCTTGCGCACGTCGGCCGCGAGCGCGCGGCGCGCCGCGGTGATGGCCGGCTCTTCGCGCGCCGCGCGCAGCGCCGCGTAGCTCTCCAGCGGGAACTTGGAATCGATCGCGATCGGCCCCGGCGGGTTGGGCAGCTGGAGCAGGCAGTCGACGCGCTTGCCGTTGCCCAGCGTCACCTGGAAGGCGTAGGCCGAAGGCGGCAGGATCGACTCGACGATGTCGCGCAGCTGGATCTCGCCGAAGGCGCCGCGCGCTTGCTTGTTGGCCAGGATGTCCTGCAGGCCGACCACCTGGGTCGACAGCTCGGTGATGTTCTTCTGCGCCTTGTCGATCACCGCCAGGCGCTCGCGCAGGTCGCTCAGCGTGGTCTGGCTCTGGGTCGCCGATTCCTGCAGCCGATCGCCGATGCGCTTGGAAAAGTCGACCAGGCGCTCCTCCACGGCCTTGGCGAGCGCGCGCTCCTGGACCTGCAGGCGCTCGGCGAGCTGGGCCTGGGTCGCGGCCTGGCTCTCGGCCATCTGGGTCAGCCGGCCGGCGATCTCGGCCGCCGCGCCCACGCCGCGCCCACGCAGGAGCAGCACCGCGACCAGCGCGCCGACCGCCAGCGCGGCCGCGATGGCCAGGGTCAGGGTCGGGTCCATGTTGCGCGCGACTCCGTCAAAAGTGTCGACTCCACGCTAGCACGGGGGCCCGCGCTTCGGGCAGGGGATTCGGGCGGGGATAAGGTAAAGCCCTCGGGCCGGCGCCGAGAGACGGCCATCTATTCCGCACCCAAGGGTCTATTCCGCGCGCAAGGGATCGGCCCCGATCGGCGTGGCGCCCTCCCGGCCGCGGTAGAAGCCGTCGGAGAAGGGCGCGAAGGCGGCCAGCTCCGAAAGCCGCGCCAGGGCCGCGCCGCCAGCCCGGCAAGCAGGACCGGCGTGAGCGGCGGCGGCTGTCCCGGGAATGCCATGGTCGTTGCGGTCGCTTGCCGGTGCCGGGCCCCGCGCGGCGGGACCGGAGGAGAATTACCCTAGGCACGACGCCCGGCCCGGTTCCTTGACATACCTCAATTCCGCCCCCGCCCCGGGCCGGAAAAGTCGGCCGATGCCCCCATTCCGTGTCGGCTTGACGCTCTCTCGGTAAGGCCATACGTAAGAGCCTCGAACGCCCAGGAAGATTTGACGGAGCGCCCGCGTCCATGGCCCTGCTTTCCATCATCATCGCGCCCGACCCCCGGCTGAAGCAGATCTCGGCGCCGGTCGAGCGCGTCGACGACGCGACTCGCCAACTCATGGACGACATGCTCGAAACCATGTACCAGGCGCCCGGCGTCGGCCTGGCCGCGCCCCAGGTCGGCGTGCTCCGGCGGATCATCGTGCTCGACGCCTCCAAGAAGGACGAGGAGCGCCAGCCCTACGCCTTGGTCAACCCGGAGTTGGTCCGGGTCTCCGACCAGGACATGCGCAGCGAGGAGGGCTGCCTGTCCTTGCCCGAGCACTACGCCGACGTGGTGCGCCCGGCCGCCATCCGGGTGCGTTACCTGGACCGCGAGGGCGAGGTTCGGGAGCACGATGCGGACGGGCTGCTGGCGACCTGCATCCAGCACGAGATTGACCACTTGGACGGCATTCTCTTCGTCGACCACCTGAGTGCGCTCAAGCGCAACATGATCCTGCGCAAGCTGACCAAGGCGAAGAAGGCCGGCAAGGCGCCGGCCCCGGCCGTAGCGGCCAAGGCCATGTAATGAGCCCAGGCCCGGCGCCGGCGCGGGGGCGGGCGCTGCCCGGCGACGGCGGAGCCGGCGGGTTCGCGCCATGACCGCCTTGCGCCTCGCCTTCATGGGGTCCCCTGAATTCGCCCTGCCCAGCCTGCGCGCTTTGGAGGCCGCCGGGCACGAGATCGCGGCGGTCTACGCGCAGCCGCCGCGCCCGGCCGGGCGCGGGCACAAGGAGCGGCCCTGTCCGGTCCAGGCCTACGCCGAGCGCCGCGGCTGGGCGTTGCGCACGCCCAAGACCCTCAAGGACGGGTCCGAGCCCCAAGCCTTCGCCGCGCTCGGCCTCGACGCCGCGGTGGTGGTGGCCTACGGCCTGATCCTGCCGGCGGCGGTCCTGGCCGCGCCGCGTCTGGGCTGCGTCAACCTGCACGCCTCGCTCCTGCCGCGCTGGCGCGGCGCCGCGCCCATTCAGCGCGCCATCCTGGCCGGCGATGCTCAGACCGGGGTCACCATCATGGCCGTGGACGAGGGCCTGGACACCGGGCCGATCCTCCTGCGCGAGGCCGTGCCGATCGCCGCGACCGCGACCGCCGCCGAATTGCACGACCGCCTGGCGGAGGTGGGCGCGCGCCTGATGGTCGCGGCGCTCGACGGCCTGGCCGCCGGGCGCCTCGAGGCCCGGCCGCAGCCGGAGGATGGTGTCACTTATGCCGCCAAACTAAAGCCTGGCGAAGGTCGCCTCGACTGGCGCCGCCCGGCGGCCGAGTTGGAGCGCGCCGTGCGCGCCTTCACCCCTTGGCCCGGGGCCTTTTTCGAGGCCGGCGGCGAACGCGTCAAGGTCCTGGCGGCCGAGGTCGGCGCGGGCGCCCCGGGCGCCGAGCCCGGCACCGTTATCGACGCGCGGCTGACCGTCGCCTGCGAAAAGGATGCCCTGCGCCTGATCCGGGTACAGCGCGCCGGCAAGGCGGCCATGGATGCGGAAACCCTGCTGCGCGGCTTCCCGGTCGCGGCCGGGACCCGGCTGCCGCTGCCGGGAGCGGGCCCATGACCCGCTACAAGCTGACCCTCGAATACGACGGGCGCGGCTTCGTCGGCTGGCAGCGCCAGGACAACGGGCCGTCGATCCAGCAGGCCCTGGAGGACGCCATCGAGCGCTTCTCGGGCGAGCGCGTCGCGGTGACCGGGGCGGGGCGCACCGACGCCGGGGTTCACGCCCTCGGCCAGGTGGCGCATTTCGATCTCGCCGCCGCGCGTGACCCGGACGAGGTGTTCGGGGCGCTCAACCATCATCTCAAGCCGGCGGCCATCGCCGTGCTCGCCGCCGAGGCCGCAGATGACGACTTTCACGCCCGGTTTTCGGCCCTCGGGCGGCGCTACCGCTATCGCATCGTCAACCGCCGCGCGCCACTGACCCATGAACTGGGGTTGGCGTGGCAGGTGCCGCAGGCCCTGGACGAAGCGGCCATGGCCGAGGCCGCCGCGCGGCTGGTCGGACGACACGACTTCACCACCTTTCGCTCGGTCCATTGCCAGGCGGACAGTCCGGTGCGGACGCTCGACCTGTTATCGGTGGAGCGCGATGGCGCGCGGCTGTTCATCCGTGCCGCCGCGCGCTCCTTCCTCCATCATCAGGTGCGGTCGATGGTGGGATGCCTGGCGCTGGTCGGCATGGGGCGCTGGACGCCGGATGATGTCGAGGCGGCACTGGTGGCGCGGGACCGGGCGCAGCTCGGCCTCAACGCGCCATCCGACGGGCTGTTCTTCGTCCGGGCGGATTACCCCGACGAAGGCTGACGCACGAAGCGCGCCGCCAGTTCGACATGGGTCGACCAGCGGAACTGCCCCACCGGTTGCACCCATTCGAGCGACCAACCCTGATCGACCATCATCCGCGCGTCGCGCGCGAAGCTCGACGGGTTGCACGACACATAGGCCACCGCACCGACGGCCGCGCTGGCCAGCGCCTCGGCCTGATCGCGTGCGCCGGCCCGCGGCGGATCGAGCACGATCGCATCAAAGCGATCGAGTTCCGCCTTGGTCAGCGGCCGGCGATAAAGGTCGCGATGCTCGGCGAAAACCGCACGTCCGCAAGCATTGGCCGCCCCCTTCAGCGACAGGATAGCGTCGCGCGCACCCTCGGCGGCATAGACCTTGCCCGGCAAGGCAAGTGCGAAGGTGCCGAGACCGGCAAACAGGTCGGCCGTCGTGCGGGGATTGCCGACCGCTTCGGTGACGGCCGCCACCAGCGCGGCTTCACCGTCACGCGTCGCTTGCAGGAAAGCGCCGGGGGGCAAAGGCACGCCGACGCCGCCGAGGGTGATCGTCACCGGCTCGGGCTCCCAACGGGTCTCGGGGCCCATTCCGTCATCGACCGCGAAACGCGCCACCCCGTGACGCTCGCAGAAACCGATGATCGCCTCGGCGGCCTCCAGGCCATCGGGCGAAAAGCTCGTGACCAGAATATCGGCGCCCTGATCGGCCAGCGTCAGATGGACGTCGCCACGCCGCTTGAACCCCAGCCGCTGGAGCAGCCCCCGCAGCGGCGCGACCAGCGCAAAGAGCTCGGGGGCCAGGATATGGCACTCGACGATATCGACGATGGCGTGGCTCTTCTCCTCCGAAAAGCCGATCAGGACGCGGCCGCCCTTGGTTTCGGCATGGAGGGTCGCGCGGCGGCGGCTGCGTGGCGGCGAGAGATGCGCCGGCCGCAGCGGCGCCGTCAGCCCTTGCGCGTCGAGGGCGGAGGCGATCCGGTCGGTGACGAAGCCCGCATAGCTTTCATCGTCGAGATGCTGGAGCTGGCATCCGCCACAGCGCGGGAAATGACCGCAGGGCGGCGTCTGATGGTGCGGGCCCGGCACGACGGAGCCGTCGGCGGACAGGGTGTCGCCGGGGGCGGCAAATGCGGCATGACGCCCGTTTTCGGTCACGCCGTCGCCACGCGCGGCGACGCGGATAATGATATCGCTCATGGCGATCAGCCTCTGACGGCGGAAAGCGCGTCTGCCAAGTCGTCGGCGATGAATGCCCGGCCGCAGCGACGGGCGGCCCGGCCATGAAG
>JACZWN010000180.1 GCA_022572105.1 Pseudomonadota bacterium
CATCGGCTCGTCGTACCAGCCCCAGGGCCTGGCACTCAGCAAGCACTTCAAGGCGTTCACGCCGGGCCGGCGCTGAGCGGGCGGCCCGTCTCGCCGGTACGACAGGATCGACGCGCAGACGATCTGAGGAGCAAGAGCAATGGACATCGCACCGATCAGGACCAAGCGCGACCACCGCCGGGCGCTCAAGGAGATCGAAGCGTTCATGGACGCCAAGCGCGGCACGCCCGAGGGCGACCGGCTGGACGTGCTGGTCACGCTGGTCGAGGCCTGGGAGGCGAAGCACTACCCCATCGACCTGCCCGATCCGGTCGCGGCGATCAAGTACCACATGGAGCAACAGGGCTTGGCGCCCAAGGACCTCGTCCCCTACATCGGCAGCCGGAACCGCGTTTACGAGGTGCTCAACCGCAAGCGCCCGCTCACCCTCAAGATGGTCTGGCGGCTGCATAGCGGACTCGGCATCCCCGCCGAGTCCCTGATCAAGGTGTCGGAGGAACATGCGCCCTGACCCTGCCGCTGGAGATGACGCCGCCGGGGCGGTGATGGCGGGCAAGCTGCGGCGCATGGCCGGCCCCTGGTGCTGTCGGATTAGTCACTCGCCTTTGGGCGGCTTTAGTCGGCTTTCGGGTGCCCCAATGCGAGGTGGCACCATTTGTAATCTGGGCTTTTTCGCACGCGGTTTCGCCCACTGGCCCCGGGCAAGCACCTCATGCCCAAGGTCTGTGACCCTATAGCTAAGGAGCGGAATGCCGATATTCCGGGTTCCCGACGGTCTCGATGAGGCCGCGTTGCAGAAGCCAGTCAGCAATTTTCCGGCCCACTCCCGGGTGCCTCGCAAGCGGTTCGCCATATGTAAAAGCGCTTCGCAGCGACTTGAGCCCTCTCCAATAGTGGCCCGTCACATCATCGTTCTCCAAATCCAACATGCCGCGCCTCCTTCTAGGTTTAGATCTGCCGCAATAATAGCACGGCCTCGTGCCGCGCTATTGCTCTTGACCGGGCGCTGTCGATTTAGGCGCTTTGATAACTGGGAACAGTGATAACTGGATAACTGAGGACAGGATAACTAGGAATGACTTGGGACAGTATGTAGTTTTTGCTTCTCTCCCAGCCGATTGACAACCCCTGCCCCCGCCGCCGAAGATGCGCGTTCGAACCCGCCCGGCGAGGCGCGGGTGTCATGCAGGGAGGAAAGGCAGATGGCGGAAGATTCCGCGGGCGGAGGTGAACGCTCCTTCAAGCCCGTCTCGGGCAACGTGATGCCGCGGTTCTCGGGCATCGCGACCTTCATGCGCCTGCCCTACCTGGAGGACCCGGCAGGCGCCGAGATCGGGTTGATCGGCGTGCCCTGGGACGGCGGCACCACCAACCGCGCCGGCGCCCGCCACGGGCCGCGCCAGATCCGCGACGTCTCGACCATGACCCGCAACGTGCACCACGTCAGCGGCACCAAGCCCTTCGATCTCTGCCGCTGCGCCGATCTGGGCGACGTTCCGGTCAACCCGATCGTCATCGAGGACACCATCGAGCGGATCGAAAAGTTCTTCGCCCGGGTGCACGCGGCCGGCGTTTTTCCGCTCTCGGCCGGCGGCGATCACCTGATCACGCTGCCGATCATGCGCGCGATCGCCAAGGGCCGGGCGCTGGGCATGGTCCACTTCGACGCCCACACCGACACCTCGGACAAGTATTTCGGGGAGAACTACTACACCCACGGCACCCCCTTCCGGCGCGCCATCGAGGAGGGCCTGCTCGACCCCAAGCGCACGGTCCAGATCGGCATCCGGGGCGCGCTCTACAGCGACAGCGACGCCGACTGGGGCGCGGACCAGGGCATCCGCGTCATCACCATCGAGGAGTTCTACGACCTCGGCGTGGACGCGGTCATCGCCGAGGCGCGCCGGGTCGTGGGCGCGGGGCCGACCTACGTTTCCTTCGACGTGGACGGCCTCGATCCCGTGTACGCGCCGGGCACCGGCACCCCGGAAATCGGCGGCTTCACCACCTTCGAGGCGCAGAAGATGCTGCGCGGCCTGGCCGGCCTCGACCTCATCGGCGGCGACGTGGTCGAGGTCGCTCCGCCCTTCGATCCGAGCGGCAATACCGCCATCGTCGGCGCCACCATGATGTTCGAGATCCTCTGCGTCCTGGCCGAAGCGGTCGCCGCCCGGCGCCAGGACGCGGCGGCGGAGTAGCAGGGCGCGGGCCCAGCGCCGGCCGCTGAATGGGGGAACGGGTCCCGGTTTGAAATCTGACGTGCCGAAAGCACGAAGCGGACCCCGTATGTCGGCCTATCGGATGAAGCTGTTGTCGCATCGAATTCATGGCGTATGGATTATTTCCTCATGCGCCGCTAGTCTCCCAATTTAAGGAGAACGTCGATGGAGCGCCGCCTCGCCGCCATACTCGCTGCTGACGTAGTGGGCTACTCGCGGCTCGTGGGAGAGGACGAGGAGGGTACTCTACGGACGCTCAGTACCTGCCGCGAGGTCATCGATGGGCTGGTGGCGAGCCATCACGGCCGCGTCTTTGGCAGCGCCGGCGACAGTGTGATCGCGGAGTTTGCCAGCCCCGTCGAGGCGGTGCGTTGCGCCGTCAACATCCAACGCGACCTCGAAACGCGCAATGCCGGTATTCCCGAGAACAAGCGCATGCGCTTTCGCATCGGCGTCAACCTCGGCGACGTGGTGGTCGACGGTGACAATCTCATGGGCGAGGGGGTTAACGTCGCGGCACGCTTGGAAGGCCTGGCCGAGCCCGGCACCGTCAATGTCTCGGGCAGTGTCCACGAGCAGGTCAAGAACAAGCTCGACGTCGGCTTCGACTTCCTCGGACCGCAGGAACTCAAGAACATCGCCGAGCCAGTGCCGGTATTCCGGGTGCGGTTGGAACCGCGGTCCTCTACATCGCCATTGGCTGCTTCCGAGAGGTCACCAGAGTCGCTGGCGCTGCCGGAAAAGCGCTCGATCGTTGTGCTGCCGTTCGAGAACCTGAGCGGGGACCCAGAACAGGGCTATTTCTCGGACGGAATTACCGAGGACATCATCACCGAGCTGTCCAAGTTCCGCTCGCTCTTCGTCATCGCGCGAAGCTCGTCGTTCTCGTTCAGGGGGCAGTCGCCCGAGGTTAAGGAGGTGAGCCGCCGGCTCGGCGTGCGCTACGTTGTCGAGGGCAGCGTGCGTCGGTCGGGCAACCGGGTGCGTATTGCCGCGCAACTGATCGACGCCGTCGCCGACGCGCATCTCTGGGC
Source organism: Pseudomonadota bacterium (assembly GCA_022572105.1). Taxonomy (GTDB): domain Bacteria; phylum Pseudomonadota; class Alphaproteobacteria; order Kiloniellales; family J153; genus JACZWN01. The sequence continues at coordinate 3,254 of JACZWN010000180.1, forward strand.
CGAGCGCTACGACCGAGTGCTGGAGGACATCTTCACGGTCCAGGACGAGGTCACTGAAGCCATCGTCGCTGCCATCGCGCCGGAGCTGGGCAAGGCGGAGCAACAGCTTGCCACCTCTAAGAAGCTGGAGAACCTAAACGTCTGGGAGGTCTACCAACGCGGTATGTGGCATCTCTACCAGCGGACAAAGGATGACCTGGCCGAAGCGCGCCGCCTCTTCGAGGCCGCACTTTCGCTGGATCCTGGGCTGAGTCTCGCCTGTTCGGCACTGGTGGACGCCTACTACTACGAAGTCGTGCTAGGACTGGCCGACTCGGTGGCGGAAAATTGCGACAAGGCCCTCCAAGTCGCTCGGCGCGCAGTAGAACTGGACCCGGACGATGCCGCCGCCCATTGCGCGATGGGAAAGGCACGGATCGTTAGGCGCGAGCACGCGCTGGCAGTCCCAGACCTTCAACTGGCCATCGATCTCAATCCCAGTTCCGCCTGGGCCCATTACGGCCTTGGTGCTGCCGCCGTGTTCTCCGGCCATGCCGGGGAGGCGATCAGGCACCTGGAACGGGCCATCCGCCTGAGTCCGCGGGATCAGCACATGGGTTCCTTCATGGTGCGTCTAGCCGAGGCGTATCTGGTTAAACGGGACTACCCGGACGCTGTGCAGTGGGCACGGAAGGCACTGCAGCAGCAAGGGTTCCAGTGGTCGCGCTACGCCGCTCTCCTCGCGGGCCTCGGCTTCTTGGGGGAGCGGGAGGAAGCCCGGCGCGTTCTCGACGAGTGCCTTGCCCAGCGGCCCAATTTCTCGGTCACGATGGTCCGCGACGGCCATCTTTATACCGATGCGGCGGCGCTGGACCACTATCTGGAGGGTCTCAGGCATGCGAGGGTGCCGGAGTAGCGCCGAGTGCCTTATACCAAGGAGCGTTGATAATGACTGGGGAGCAAAGGCAGATGTCCGATTCCAACCGCAAGACCCGCAGCGCCGAGTGGTTCGGCAAGCTCGGCAAGGACGGCTTCCACCACCGCAGCTGGATGAAGAACCAGGGCCTGCCGCACCACCTGTTCGACGGCCGCCCGGTGATCGGCATCTGCAACACCTGGTCGGAGCTGACGCCCTGCAACGCCCACTTCCGCGCGATCGCCGAGCGGGTCAAGCGCGGGGTCTACGAGATGGGCGGCTTCCCGCTCGAGTTCCCGGTCATGTCGCTGGGCGAGACCCTGATGCGGCCCTCGACCATGATGTTCCGCAACCTGGTCTCCATGGACGTGGAGGAGTCGATCCGCGCCAACCCGATCGACGGCGTGGTCCTCCTGGTCGGCTGCGACAAGACCACGCCGGCGCTGCTCATGGGCGCGGCCAGTTGCGACCTGCCGACGATCGCGCTCTCCGGCGGGCCGATGCTGAACGGCCGCTTCCGCGGCGAGACCATCGGCTCGGGCACCCACGTCTGGAAGTTCGACGACATGGTGCGCACCGGCGAGATGACGCTGCAGGACTTCATGGAGGCCGAATCCTGCATGTCGCGCTCGGCCGGCCACTGCATGACCATGGGCACGGCGTCGACCATGGCCAACATGGTCGAGGCGCTGGGCATCGGCCTGCCGGCCAACGCCGCCATCCCGGCCGCCGATTCGCGGCGCTACGCGCTCGCCCACATGGCCGGGCGGCGCGCCGTCGAGATGGTGCGCGAGGACCTCAAGATGTCCAAGATCTTGACCCGCGCGGCCTTCGAGAACGCGATCCGGGTCAACGGCGCGATCGGCGGCTCGACCAATGCGGTGATTCACCTGCTGGCGCTGGCCGGGCGCATTGGTGTCGATCTCTCGCTGCAAGACTGGGACCGGCTCGGCCGCGACGTGCCCTGCCTGGTCAACCTCATGCCGTCCGGCGAATACCTGATGGAGGACTATTACTACGCCGGCGGCCAGCCCGCGGTGATCCGCGAGATCGGCGAGTTTCTCCACAAGGACGCCCTCACGGTGAACGGCGAGACGATCTGGGACAACTGCAAGGACGCGCCCTGCTACAACCGCGACGTGATCCATGCCCTCGATGCGCCGTTCAAGCCCCAGGGCGGCATCGCGGTCCTCGGCGGCAATCTGGTGCCCCAGGGCGGCATCCTCAAACCCTCGGCGGCGACACCCGAGCTCATGAAGCACCGCGGCCGCGCCGTCGTCTTCGCGGACATCGACGACTACAAGGCGCGCATCGACGACCCTGACCTCGATATCGACGAGACTTGCGTCATGGTCATGAAGAACTGCGGGCCCAAGGGCTATCCGGGCATGCCCGAGGTCGGCAACATGCCGCTGCCCAAGAAGATCCTGAAGAAAGGCGTGCGCGACATGGTGCGCATCTCGGACGCGCGCATGAGCGGCACCGCCTTCGGCACCGTGGTCCTGCACGTGGCGCCCGAGGCCGCCGCCGGCGGGCCGTTGGCGCTGGTCGAGGACGGCGATGCGATCGAGCTCGACGTCGAGGCCCGGCGCCTGCATCTCGACGTATCGGACCAAGAGCTGGCGGTGCGCCGCGCCGCCTGGCGGCCCAGCCACGACACCTATGCGCGCGGTTGGGCCCAGCTCTACACCGAGCACGTCACCCAGGCCGACACCGGCTGCGACCTGGACTTCCTGGTTGGCGCCAGCGGCGCCTACGTGCCGCGGGAATCGCATTAGGACCCATTCCACGCGCGGGGGATCGCTCGAGCATGAGCGCACACGATTGCCGAGAACGCTTACTTTCCGGCGCTCACTTGATGGTTGGCCTTCGTTGGTTTGGACTTTTCGGCCACCGAAAACCCATCTCGCGCTTCTTCGGTAGGGCCGAGGCCACGGTCATCGGGGCCGGTCGGGAGGAGTCTGGGCCGTGTCGGTTCCACTCGTTTGTCTAGGTTGTGGATCGTTCGTGTTCTTGGCGGCTGCTCTCTTCGCGGCGCCCGCGTTGGGGCAGGCAGACGCGCCAGGGGTGACGTGGGACGAGAGGATCGAGGTCGCCTCCGGCGGCGGATACCGGGGACCCTGGCGCATGAACGAGTCGGAATACGATTATGTCGACGACCCCACCGTGGCTGTCGACGAACGGGGCTTTGTCGGGATCGCCTGGGCCGATCAGTCCGGCCAGGACATTTTCTTTCAGGTCTACGGGCCCGACGGCAAAAAGCGGCTCGAGGCGCCGGTCAACGTCTCGAAGAGCCCACGAATTTTTTCCTGGCTTCCGCGCATGGTCATCGCGTCCGGGGATGCGAGCAAGGTGTCTATCCTCTGGCAGGAGATCGTCTTTTCCGGGGGCACCCACGGCGGCGAGATCTTTTTCGCACGATCGAGTGACGGCGGGAAGAGCTTCGGCGATCCGCTCAACCTCTCGAACAGCATCGCCGGCGACGGCAAAGGACGCCTCACCCCGCGCTATTGGCACAACGGCAGCCTGGACCTCGCCCAGGGGCCCCAGGGCGATCTCTACGCCGCCTGGACCGAATACGAAGGCAACCTGTGGTTCAGCCGTTCCACGGATGGGGGCGACAACTTCTCCCAGCCGTTGCGCGTCGCCGGCGCCCAGGATGCCGGACCCGCGCGCGGCCCCTCCCTGGCGGTCGATGCCCAAGGCACCGTCTACCTCGCCTGGACCGTCGGAAAAGACAGGGCC
>JACZWN010000011.1 GCA_022572105.1 Pseudomonadota bacterium
TACACGATCCGGCTGGTTTCGGACATCATGGAATCAAACGGATCGAGTTCAATGGCCACCGTGTGCGGTGGGACGCTGGCGCTCATGGATGCCGGCGTACCTTTGCGGCAGCCGGTGGCGGGGATCTCGATCGGCATGTTCGAGAACGACGAGAAGCATTTGATGGTGGTCGATATCCTCGGCGAAGAAGACCACTTCGGCGATATGGACTTCAAGGTAGCGGGCACGCAGCGCGGCGTCACAGGCGTGCAGGTCGACCTCAAAGCCGACGGCATCAGCTTCGAGAAGATTGAAGAGGCCTTCGTGCTGGCCAAGGACGCCCGCATGCACATCCTGAGGCAGATGCTGAAGGTACTGGATCGGCCGCGGGCGGAGATCAGCCGGTACGCACCACGCATCCTGATCGTCAAGATCAATCCGGAGAAAATCGGCCGGGTGATCGGGCCGGGTGATCGGGCCCCCCGGCGCCGGAAATACGGCCTCGGAGTCCGGCTCGCGGGTGCTTTAGCGTGGTTTCGGTTTCCAGCGCCGAACCAGGCGCTCGGCCTTTTCGATCTGGGCGTCCGTCATCGCCGCGGCCACGTTTTCCCGGTTTCTGAAGGCATTGTCGCGGTACTCACCCGCTGGATAATGAAAGAAAGCCAGCGAGAACCACTTATAGGCCGTGGTGTAATTTTTTTTCAACCCGTCCCCTTGGGCGTACATGAGGCCCAGGTTGAGTTGCGCGTCCGGGTCGCCCTGGTCGGCCGCCTTGTGGTACCACTTGGCCGCCCGCTTGGGATCCGGCAGGACCCCTTCGCCCCGATAGTAGAGAAGGCCGAGGCTGTACTGCGCGGGGGCGTGGCCCTGCTGCGCCAGGGGGCGCCAGATTTCCATCGCCGCCTGATGGTCGCCCCGGTGATAGGCGAGCAGGCCGTCCTCGAAACCGGGCTGCGCCTGCGCGCCCAGCAACAGAATAAGAACGGCTCCGAGGAACAGGCGTCTCACGACAGGTCTCCGTCCATTCTGTTTACCCGAACGAGCACCTCGCCGGCACCGATTCGCCGGCGCCCGCTCTAGGCGAACTCAACTGGATGGGGTTATCTCCGTCAAGTGGATAAACCGTCCGCCTCAAGATCCCGTGGGGCCGTGTCGCCGGACCCGGGCCTTCTCGACGTGAGCCAGCGCCGCTCGAGATAGCAGGTCAGGACAAGACCCGCGATCGCGGCGATAACGGTGCAAAGGCCAGTGAGGAGGTAAATGTAGTCCATGTCGATCCGGTCCGGGCTATCGCGTGGCGGCTAGTCGGCTCGTAGCCCTATCAAAGCAGAGGGACGTTAAAATCGCGCTAAATCCCGTCGATAAATAGGGCAAAATCCGGGCCCCGCGATCGCCTCGACGCGCGCTATCGCCGTGGTGCCGGACGGTGTTCGTAAGACCGGCTACCGGGTCTCGCCCAGTCCGCAGGCCCAGCGGTTGAAATCGTCGAGCGCCTCGAGCGCGGCCACGGGCGGGGCCACGTGGCTGAGCCCGAACACCAGCTCGTCCCCGGAGCCGACGATGGCGCCGCGTCCGTCGACGTAGTTGGCTCTGCCCCGGTAATAGGTCCGGACGCCCGCCGGAACCACGGTGAGCGGCGCTGCGGCGGCGTCGATCGCGCCGCTCGCCCGGTCCAGGCGGTGCAGCTCGACCGGCACGCCCGTCCGCCAAGTCGCCGGTCCCTTGGTGACCAGCAGAAGCTCCTCGCTCTTGTAGGTCCGCGTCCCCGGGTCGACGCGGTAGCCCCAACCGCGCCAGCACTCGACCGCCCAAGCCGGCGCCCAGGCCGGCGCCCAGACCTGCGCCACGACCAGGACAATCAGGCCGACAAGCCACGGCGCCGGTCGGGATCGAGGTAATCTTCGCTTCACCATGCGCGCTCCGCCGGCCGGCCGGCACCGGCATCGGGAACGGGCGGCGATCGCAGCATCGTCACCCCGCTCCCTGTGGCCCGCTCTCGTGTCCCCGATGTCACCCGGCTGTCACCCGGCGGCCGGCTGGTCCTTTTTCACCTGTACGATCACCGGCTCCATCTTCTGCAATTCCTCCATCGGGATATGGCAGGCGATGAGGTGTCCCGGGCTGGCCTCGACGTCGGGCGGCCGCTCGGTCTCGCAGATCGTGCCGTGATGGCGCGGGCAGCGGGTGTTGAAGGGACAGCCCTTGGGCGGGTTCATGACGCTGGGCAGGTCGCCCTTCAGGACGATCCGCTTTTTCTCGATCGAGGTATCGGCGATCGGCACCGCCGACAGCAGCGCCTCGGTGTAGGGGTGATAGGGCGGCGCGAAGACCTCGTCGGTGGTGCCCTGCTCCATGATGCTGCCCAGGTACATGACCACGACCCGGTCGGCCAGGTAGCGCACCAGGCTGAGGTCGTGGCTGATGAACAGCAGCGTCGTGCGGTAGGTCCGCTGGATGTCCATGAGCAAGCCCGTGATCGCGGCCTGCACCGAGACGTCGAGCGCCGAGACCGGTTCGTCGGCGACCACCATGGCCGGGTTGCCGGCAAAGGCCCGGGCGATGCCGACGCGCTGCTTCTGGCCGCCGGAAAGCTGGCGCGGGCGGCGCCGGGCGAAGTCGCGCGGCAGCTTGACCAGGTCGAGCAATTCCATGACCCGCTGCTCGACCTTGTGCGTGTCGCTCTCCACGCCGAACTTGCGGATCACCCGGGCCAACTGCGCCCCCACCGAATGGCTCGGATTGAGGGTGTCGAAGGGGTTCTGGAACACCATCTGCATGGAGCGGACCTGCTCGGGCGAGCGCTTCTGGACGGGCAAGTTGGCGATGTCCTGGCCGTTGAAGATGACCTCGCCGCCGGTCGCCGTCTCGAGCCCCATGAGGACCTTGGCGAAGGTCGACTTGCCGCAGCCCGACTCGCCGACGATGGCCACCGTCTCGCATTCATGCGCCTTGAAACTGATGCTCTCGTTCGCCTTGACGTAGCGCACCCGCTTGCCCTTGATCATCGCCGCGATCGAGTTGTCGTGCAGCTCGTAGTGCTTGCGCATGTTCTTGACGGCGAGGACCTCCTTGCCGCGCTCCAAAGGCTCGCCGGTCAGGCCCTCCGGCACGTAGGCCTCCCAATCGATGTCGTCCCAGCGCAGGCAGCGGACCTCGTGACCCGCCTCGCCTTCGACCGAGAACATCTCGATGGTGCCATGGGTGGTGGTCTGATCGCAGCGGCCCTCCTGGAAAAAATCGCAGCGCGGCCCGAAGTAGCACCCGGGCGGCCGTTCTTGGGGCAGCGGCAACTGCCCGCGGATCGGCACCAGCGGGTGCTCGGTCTTGTCCGCGCCGGGCAGCGGGATCGCGTTGAACAGGCCCTTGGTGTAGGGGTGGCGCATGTGGTCGAAGACCTCGCCCACCGTGCCCTGCTCGACGACGACGCCCGAGTACATCACGTTGACCCGGTCGCAGGTCGCCAGGATCAGTCCCAGGTTGTGGGAGATGTAAATCATCGAGGTGTTGAACTTGCCGGAAAGCTCCGCGATCAATTCGATGATGCCGGCTTCGATGGTCACGTCGAGCGCGGTGGTCGGCTCGTCGAGCAGCAGGAGCGACGGGTTGGACAAGAGCGCCATGGCGATCACGACGCGCTGCTGCTGACCGCCCGAGACCTGGTGCGGGTAGGCGGTCATGACCCGCTCCGGGTCCGGGATCTTGACGTCGCCCAGGATCTTGTGCGCGCGGTCGTAGGCCTCCTTCTTGCTGACCTGCTCGTGGCACAGCGGCACCTCCATCAGCTGCTTGCCCAGCGTCATGCTCGGGTTGAGCGAGGCCATGGGCTCCTGATAGACCATGGCGATCTCGTTGCCGCGCAGTTGGCAAATCTCCTCCTTGCTCATCTCGGCCATGTCGCGGCCCTTGTAGAGGACCTGACCGCCGACGATGCCGCCGTTGCCGCCCAGGTAGCGCATGATGCCGAGCGCCACGGTCGACTTGCCGCAGCCGGATTCGCCGACCAGGCCGACGCTCTCGCCCTGATGCAGGGTCAGGTTGAAGTCGACCACGGCCGGGATTTCCCCGGCACGGGTGAAGTAGGAGATCGAAAGGTCCCTGCAGTCGAGGACCGGGCCGTCGTAATCCGTGCCGTTGCTGGTCATAACTGGCATCTCAGTCGCGCATGGAAATCTCGCGCAGGCCATCGGCGAGCAGGTTGAAACCGATAACCAGGCTCGAAATCGCGATGCACGGGAAGAGCGACATGTGCGGCCACACGACCATCATCGCCGTGGTGTCCTTGACCATGCCGCCCCAGTCGGGGTCCGGCGGCGGCAGGCCGAGGCCGAGGAAGCCGAGCACGCCGATCGTGATCGTCGTGTAGCCCATGCGCAGGCAGGCATCCACGATCAGCGGTCCGCGCGCATTGGGCAGGATCTCGACCAACATAATGTAGAGCGGGCGCTCGCCACGCGTTTTCGCCGCGTCAACATACTCCCGGGTACGCAAATCGAACACCAGGGCGCGCGCAATACGGCCGATGCCGGGCGCTGAAACAAAAGTTACCGCAACGATGATGTTAAGCGCCGAGGGTCCCAACGTACTTATCAGAATGATATAAAGAATCAACACCGGAAACGACAGAATGATGTCGGAGATGAAGCTGATGAGGTCGTCGACCCAACCGCCAAGATAGCCGGCGACCATGCCCATCGTGCAGCCGATAAGGTACGCCGTGAGGACCGCGATCGGGGCGACGGTCAAAACCGTTCGCGCGCCCCACGCCAAGCGCGACACCATGTCGCGCCCAAGGTGATCGGTACCCAGCCAATGGACAGCCGACGGCGTGGGGTCGGCCAACGCCGTGAAATCAATGGCATTGGGCCCGTAGGGCGAGAGCCACGGCGCAAGAATCGCCACGACCACCCAGAACAAGACCAGCCCGCTGCCAACGATCGCCACCGGCGATTCGCGGAGCAAGCCGATTGCCCGGAGGACGCGCCACAGGCCGGCGCCGCGTCCCAGCCGGCCTGGGGAAGCGGCTGCATCCGGCGAACTCTTGGTAGTCGCTTGATCGACCATGGTGCGGGCGCCTAAGTCAACCGGATGCGCGGGTTGAGATACATGTAGCCGATGTCCCCGATCAGCCGGGTGATGACCGCCACGAACAGCGCCACCAAGGTCGCCGCCTCGACCGTCGTGATGTCGCCAAACAGAGCGGCCTCGAGCAACATGCGGCCGAACCCCGGATAGGCGAAGATCACTTCGGTCACGACGACGCCGGTGATCAGCCAGTTGATCTGCAAGAGGATCACGGTAAACGGCGTGATCATCGCGTTGCGCAGGGCGTGCCGCAGGATCACGGTCCTGTACGGCAACCCCTTGAGCACGGCGGTGCGGATGTAGTCCTTGGTCATCACCTCGACCATCGAAGCTCGTACCATGCGCGCCACGTAACCGAAGTCATACAAAACCAGCACCGTCACCGGCAGCACGAGCTGCGAGGCGAGCGGCCACTCGGGCGTCGCTTCGAGCGGGCTGGTGCCGGGTAGCCACGCGAGCACCACCACGAAGACCGCCATGAGAAACACGGCGGAGGCGAACTCGGGGATCGACGTCAGCGTGATGCCCGTGAGCGACAGGCCCCGGTCCATCGCACTGCCCTCGCGCATGCCCGATAGCACCCCAAATACCATCGATAGCGGCACAATGATGATGAACGCGATGCCGGCTAGTATCCCGGTGTTGCCCAGCCGATCCCACAGGATGTCGTTGACCGGCGCCTTGTACAGCGTGGAGTAGCCGAAGTTGCCGAAGTAGTGGTGGCCGCGCGGATCGTGAAACCCGAGATTCAGCGCAGGGTCCGCGAGGGGATCTTCGATGACTCCGAAAAGCACGCCGATCCAGCGCCCGTAGCGAACGATCAGCGGATCGTCGAGCTTCAGCTTCTTGAATAGAATTTCTTTCGATTCGTCGCTCGCATAGGGACCCAGAGTTTTGCTGGCGACGTTTCCCGGCGAGAACTCCATCACCGCAAACACCAGAAACGATGCGATCACCATGGTGAGCACCATCTGCCCCAGGCGTTTGACGATGAACATCGGCATCCGGGTCACCCCCCTGTATCAAATTATTGCCGGCCCCTCACCATGCCCGGCCGCCCCTCAACGCGGCTCATGACACTGGGAACGCGGCGCCGCAAAGCGGTTTTGCCAAATCTTGTGGGACGCCGCCTTTCAAGCTTACGCCATCTGGCGTGCTCGGCACACAAGAACACGCTCGGTACACAAGAAGAGGGGGCCGCGGCGCGGCCCCCGCTTGAGTCAATCCCCTGCCGTCGAGGCTTATGCCTCGATCGCCAACTCTTCGGCGAAAATGTAAGAGGTGGGGTGCATTTTGAAGCCCTTGACCTTCTTGTCCATGGCGGTGAATACCGACCGCCACAAGGGCTGCGCCATGGGCCCGTCCTCCTGCATGATCGTTTCGAGCTTGCGCATCACCTCGCGCCGCTTGTCGACGTCGAGGATGCCCTCGGCCTCGGTCAACAGCCGATCGAATTCGGGATTCGCGTAGCCGGTCTCGTTCCACGGCACGCCCGAGCGATAGGCGAGACCGAGAACCATGACGCCGAGCGGCCGGTGCGTCCAGCGCGTGAACCCGAACGGCAACGTGGGCTTGTCCCAAACCTCCCAATACTGGGTCGAGGGCATGACGTTGATTTTACAACGGATTCCTGCCTCTTTCCATTGCTCGACCATGCCCTGAACGGCGATCAGCTCCCACGCCGGCTCCTTCTGAGCGCCGATCTCGATGTCGATGCCGTCGGGGTGCCCGGCCTCGGTCAGAAGCTTCTTGGCCGCCTCGACGTCGCGTTCGAAGAAGGAGCGCTTCGCGTACTCGGGGTGGATCGGACTGACGTGGTGATGTTCGCCGGGCGCGCCGAGGTTACGGTGGGCGAGTTCCAGAATCTTGCGAGTGTCGGTGGCGAGCCGGATGGCTTTGCGCACCCGAGGGTCGTCGAACGGCGCTACGTCCTGTCTCATGCGCGCGACCCCCGTCTGTGCCGTGGCAACCTGGTGAAGCACCACATGCGGCAACTTTTCGAGCACGCCAAGCTGAATGATATCGGTCTGCTGAAGCCCGTGCACTTGCTTCGAGGCGATTGCGCCGATTCCTGCCGACGGGTCGTCGCCGAGGTCGATGAACTCGATCGCGTCAACGTACGGGCCCTCGCCCCAATAGTCGTTGCGCGCCTTGAGCACCGCCTTTTTGCCAACGTCCAGCTCGACAAGGTCGAACGCCCCGGTGCCGTTGGAGCCGGCACCGAAGAGACCATTCTCCTCTGGGTCGATCATCTGGAACGGGTAGTGAAACAGGTGCTCGGGCACGGCGAGCTGCGCCTGCTTGGCGTTGAGCCGCACGGTGTACGAGTCGAGCTTCTCGATCGCGTTGGCGTCCCACAGCCGCGTGTGTTTCTTGCCGCCCTCCTCGTACTCTTCAAGCATGTAGCCCTTCATCAGACCGAGCACGGAAGAGCCGGTGTTCTCGTCCAGAACATGGTTGAAGTTCCACATCACATCGTCGGCGGTGAAGTCGCGGCCGTTGTGCCACTTGATCCCCTTGCGCACGTGCAGGGTCCAGGTCTTGAGGTCATCCGAGGCCTCCCAACTCTCCAGGAGATACGGCCGCGTGACGTTGTCGTGGCCGGTCTTGGTCAGGTACTCGCACACCTGGCGCGTGACGTTGCTGGCCGGCACCCAGCTATACGTATGGGGGTCTTTAAGATCGTGGATCCGCATCGAGATCCGGATCGTCCCGCCGGTCGGCAGGGCGGCCCTGGCCTCTCGCGTGAAGCTCTCGCCCGTGACCTTGCCGACGAAGGCGTAGGCCGCCCCCGCCGAGACGCCGAGCAGGGTCGCCGTGCGCAGGAACTCGCGCCGGTCGATCTTCTTTTGGCGCAGCTGTTCGCATAGTTCCGGGATGTACGAATGCACTCGCTTCCCGGACTCGTCCTTGAGCTCTTTGGTCATCGATCGTCTCCCTGTTAACTGACCATCCCGGTCAGAGCATCGTGCCGGTGGTTGGACCCCTCGGGTCGCGGGTTCCGGATAAATCCGGCCGACCGGCATGCCCGGCACTTCGCCCCCGGCGCGCGCCAGGAGCGAAGTTCCGCCCGGAAAACCAATTCAAATTCTCGAACCCGTGCTACCGACCCATGCGGTGGCAGATGCGCCGTCGCCGGCTAGGACCACTCGATGCAACGGGCTCTTCGAGCCGGCTCCCCATTTTCACCCCGCCCGCCCCCGGTCCGGGATGGGCGGCGAATTCAGCTTTTGCTTCAGGTCCTTGATCGAAGACTAGCAAACTTTATCGCCCGCCGTCACTCGCTAGTTGGGTTATGACGACGGTCTCTGGGCCAGAGGCGACCTAGGGCCTGCTGGGCCGGCCGGCATCCGGCGCGCTGCGGCGGTCCAATTTCGCATGTTCGGAGTGAATGAACGGCCCCCGCAGGCTCCGGCGGCGACTCCGACAACGTTTTGCCGGGGCTGGGAGCGGAGCGCGGTTTTGGGCTAGTCTGAGCCACAGGAATCTCCGGAGACCGCAAACCATGCTCGATACCCCCGGGAGCGCAGATGACGTCGAGGTCCTCGAACGGACCATCCCCTACGACGGTTACTTCCGCATCCAGGCCTACCGCCTGCGCCACCGGCGCTTCGGCGGCGGCTGGACCGAGGTCATGACGCGCGAGCTGTTCGAGCGCGGGCACGCCGCCGTGGTCCTGCCCTACGACCCGGCGCGCGATCGGGTGGTGCTGATCGAGCAATTCCGCATCGGCGCCTACGCCGCCGGGCTCGCCCCCTGGATGATCGAGGCGGTGGCCGGCATCATCGAGCCGGGCGAGGCCCCGGAAGAGGTGGTGCGCCGCGAGGCGCTCGAGGAGGCCGGCTGCGCGGTCACCGCGCTCGAGGCGGTCGGCACGGTCATGCCGAGCCCGGGCGGCTCCTCCGAGATCCTTCATCTCTACTGCGGCCGGGTCGACAGCGAGGGCGTCGGCGGCCTGCACGGCCTGAAGCATGAACACGAGGATATCCGCGCCTTCACCCTGCCCCTGGACGCGGCGCTCGCGCGCCTGGCCCGGGGCGAGATCGTCAACGCCAACGCGGTCATGACCCTGCAGTGGCTGGCCCTCAACCGGGCGCGGTTGCAGAGGGCCTGGGCGTGATACCAAGGAGCACCCGGACTTGAACCCGGCCGGACCCGCCGCTAGTCTCGCGGGCCGGCCGGAAAGCGGCGATGGTTTGCCCGGCATCGCACCGCCTTGGGAGCGCTTCATGGACATCCGCGACGGCTTTGTCGGCGCCATCGGCAACACGCCGCTGATCCGCCTGAACCGCCTGTCGGAAAAGACCGGCTGCGAGATCCTGGGCAAGGCCGAATTCCTCAACCCGGGCAGCTCGGTCAAGGACCGTGCCGCCTGGTTCATCGTCAAGGACGCCGAGGAGAAGGGCCAGCTCAAGCCCGGCGGCGTGATCGTCGAGGGCACCGCCGGCAACACCGGCATCGGGTTGGCGCTGGTGGCGCGCGCGCGCGGCTACCGCACGATCATCGTGATCCCCGATACCCAATCGCAAGAAAAGAAAGACATGCTGCGCCTCGCGGGCGCCGAGCTGCGCGAGGTCCCGGCGGTCCCCTACAAGGACCCGAACAACTACGTCCACGTTTCCGAGCGCCTGGCCCAGGAGCTCGAGGAGACCGAGCCCAACGGCGTCCTTTGGGCCAACCAATGGGACAACCTCGCCAACCGGCGCGCCCACTACGAAGGCACGGGACCGGAGATCTGGCGCCAGACCGACGGCAAGGTCGACGCCTTCGTCTCCGCGATCGGCACCGGCGGCACGCTGGCCGGGGTCGGCATGTTCCTCAAGGAGCAGAACAAGGACGTGGTCGTCGCCCTCGCCGACCCGCCGGGCGCATCACTCTACCATTATTACAAGTTCGGCGAGCTCAAGGCCGAAGGCAGCTCGATCACCGAAGGCATCGGCCAGGGCCGGATCACCGCCAACCTGGAGGGCGCCGTGGTCGATGAAGCCTACCTGATCCCCGATGCCGAAACGGTCTCCTACGTCTTCGATACCTTCCAGGACGAGGGCCTGTGTCTCGGCAGCTCGAGCGGCATCAACCTGGCCGGCGCCGCGCGCCTGGCCAAGCAGATGGGCCCGGGGCACACCATCGTAACCGTGCTCGCCGACTACGGCACCCGTTACCAGAGCCGCCTGTTCAACCCCGCCTTCCTGCGCGAGAAGGGCCTGCCCGTGCCGGACTGGCTCGAGCGGACCGGATTAGGGAGTTGAGGAAACCATGGAACTGATTTTTCGCGACGACGCCTATCAAAAATCCTGCGACGCCACGGTGACCAGCGCCGATGAAGGCGGCATCCGCCTGGACCGCACCGTCTTCTATCCCACGGGCGGCGGCCAGCCGGGCGACAGCGGCGTGCTGCGCCTGGAAGACGGCGGCGAGATCCGCATCGTCGAGGCGCGCAAGGGCGCCGACCACGAGGACGTCGTCCACGTTCCCGAAGCGGGCGCCGCCCTGCCCGCCCCCGGAACCAAGGTGAGCGCCGAGATCGACTGGGAACAGCGCTATGGCCGGATGCGCATCCACTCGTGCATGCACGTGCTGTGCGCGATCATCGAGGGCGACGTGACCGGCGGACAGGTCGGCGACGGCAAGGGCCGGCTCGACTTCAACCTGCCCGACACTCAGCTGGACAAGGAGGCGATTACCGCCGAGCTCAACCGCATCATCGCCGAGGACCATCCCCTCCAATCGCGCTGGATCACCGAGGAGGAGCTGGCGGCCAACCCGCAACTGGTGCGCACCATGTCGGTCAAGCCGCCGATGGGCGCCGGCGTCATCCGGCTCATGGAGATCGCCGAGGTGGACCTGCAGCCCTGCGGCGGCACGCACGTGCGGCGCACCGGCGAGATCGGCCGCGTCCGGGTCACCAAGATCGAGAACAAGGGGCGCCAGAACCGGCGGGTCAACATCGCGTTCGCGGATTGAGTTGGGCGAGCGGCAACGGGAGGTTCCGCCGATGACGGATTTTGCCAGCGACGCGCTGGTCGACACGGGTTGGCTGGCCGAGCACCTGGAGGCGCCCGACGTGCGCGTCGTGGACGCCAGCTACTACCTGCCGCACGAGGGCTTGGACCCGCGCGCCGAGTACCACGCCCATCACCTCCCGGGCGCGGTGTTCTTCGACATCGACGAGATCGCCGACACCGACAGCCCCCTGCCCCACATGCTGCCCGCGCCGGAGAAGTTCTCCTCCCGGGTACGCAAGCTGGGCTTGGGCGACGGCCTGCGCATCGTCGTCTACGACCAGCGCGGCATCTGGAGCGCGCCGCGCGTCTGGTGGGCCTTTCGGCTGTTCGGGCACGAGGACGTGGCGGTGCTGGACGGCGGCCTGCCCAAGTGGCTGAGCGAGGGACGACCCGTGGCCGAGGGTCCGGTCCAGGCCGAGGCGCGTCATTTCACCGCGCGCATGAACACCCTCATGGTGCGCGACAAGGCGCAGCTGCTGGCCAACCTGGAATCCCGGCGCGAGCAGGTCCTGGATGCGCGCGCCGCCGGCCGCTTCACCGGCGAACAGCCGGAGCCGCGCCCGGGCATGCGCGGCGGCCATATCCCGGGCAGCCTGAGCCTGCCGTTCGCGAACCTGGTCGATCCCGAGACCCAGACCATGCTGGCGCCCGAGACGCTCGAAGCGCGCTTCCTCGCCGTCGGCCTCGACCTGTCGCGCCCAGTGGTCACCACCTGCGGCTCGGGTATTACGGCCGGGGTGCTGGCGTTTGGCCTGCACCTGCTCGGCCACCGGCGGACGGCGGTCTACGACGGCTCCTGGGCCGAGTGGGGCCTGCCCGACGGAGACACGCCGGTGGAGACCGGGCCCGCGCGCGCCGAATCCGCCGGTTAGACGCAATGTCCGGGCCGGACGCCCCCCTTCCGGAGCGTGCGATCCGCGCCTACCGCCCGGGTGACCGGGACGCGGTGGTCGCGTTGTGGGAGCGCTGCGGGCTCATCGTCCGGTACAACGATCCCGACCGCGACATCGCGCTGTGGCGCGCCTCGCCGAACGCCGAGATCTTCGTCGGCGAACAGAGCGGGCGGATCGTCGCCACGGTCTGCATCGGCCACGACGGCCACCGCGGCTATCCCTACTACGTCGCCGTCGATCCGGAGATTCAGGGCCAGGGCATGGGCCGGCGCATGATGCGCCACGCCGAGGCCTGGCTGGCGCGCCTCGGCGTGCCCAAGATGAACGTCATGGTGCGCGACACCAACGAGAAGGTGCGCGACTTCTATCGGACCATCGGCTACGAGGAGACGCCGCGCCTGGTGCTTGGCCGCTGGCTCACGCCCGATTCCGAGCCGCCCAAGCCCGGCCCCCACGAGGTCGGCACTCTCGCCTGCACGCTCACCTATCTCGAGATGACCGAGAAGCCGGCGCGCCCGCCGGCCGCCCCGCCGCACCGGCTTCACGTCGCCCTGCTGCGCGCCCGCCAGCCGACCGTCGCGTTCTACCGCTTCCTCTACGACACCGTGGGCGAGGCCTGGCTGTGGTACGAGCGGCGCGCCATGGACGATGACGCGCTCAAGGCCGTCATCCATGACCAGAGGGTTGAGATCTACGTGCTCTACGTCGAGGGCGTGCCGGCCGGCTTCGCCGAGCTCGACCGGCGCGCGGAGCCGGACATCGAGCTCACCTACTTCGGTCTGGTGCCCGAGTTCATCGGGCGCGGCCTCGGCGACTACCTGCTGTCGGCGGCACTCGACATGGCCTGGAGCTACGAGCCCAAGCGCGTCTGGGTGCACACCAATACCCTCGACCACCCGCGCGCGCTGGCGCTCTACCAGCGCTTTGGCTTCAAGCCCTACAAGCAGGAACGGAAGACGATCCCCGACCCGCGGATCGCCGGCCTCATTCCGTCGCGCGGGTGAACGGCCGAAGGGGTGGCGCCGACCGGATGGCGCGCTGGGGCCAGCCGCGCCGCAAACGGCGCCGGGCACCGCCTACTGATGCAGGATCTGGCTGAGGAACAGCTTGGTGCGGTCGTGCTGCGGGTGATTGAAGAATTCGTGGGGTTCGTTCTGCTCGACGATCTCGCCCTCGTCCATGAACATCACCCGGTCGGCGACGGTCTTGGCGAAGCCCATCTCGTGGCTCACCACGATCATGGTCATCCCGGTGTCGGCGAGTTCGACCATGACGTCGAGAACCTCCTTGATCATCTCCGGGTCGAGCGCCGAGGTCGGCTCGTCGAACAGCATGATCTTGGGGTTCATGCAGAGCGAACGGGCGATGGCCACGCGCTGCTGCTGACCGCCCGAGAGCTGGCCCGGATACTTGTTGGCCTGCTCGGGGATCTTGACCCGCGCGAGATACTTCATGGCCGCTTCCCGGGCCTCGACCTTGGGTATCTTGCGAACCCAGATCGGCCCCAGGGTGAGATTCTCGATGATGGTGAGATGGGGAAACAGGTTGAAGCTCTGAAACACCATGCCCACTTCGCTGCGAATATGATCGATGTTCTTGAGATTCTTATCCAGCGTCATGTTGTCGACGACGATGGTGCCCTGTTGATGTTCCTCGAGCCGGTTGACGCAGCGGATGAGAGTCGATTTCCCCGATCCCGAAGGGCCGCAGACGACGATCCGCTCGCCCTTGTGGACCACGAGATCGATGTCCTTGAGGACGTGGAAATCGCCGTACCATTTATTGACCTTGTCGAACTCGATGATGACTTCCGACGAAGCGGCGGATGCCAACTGGGTTTGGGTTTCCTGCTCGTCCACGGATGTCATTGTTCTCTCCCCCGGTGTTCCCGGATCAACGGTTGTCGCCGGCTGAAAGCTTCACTTCCAGATGCCGGCTGTATTTCGACATGGCGAAGCAGACGATGAAGAATAGCATCGCGCCGAAGAGCAGCGGTTCCTTGTGGAGCCCGCGCCACGGTATGTCCTGACTGACCGAACGCAACATGCCGAGCACGTCGAACAACCCGATGATCGACACCAGGGTGGTATCCTTCAACAATCCGATGAAGCTGCCGACGATATTCGGAATCATATGCTTCAATGCCTGGGGCATGACGATCAGGCCCATCGTCCCCCAATAGCCTAGGCCGATGGTATGGGCGGCCTCGTACTGGCCGTTGGGAATGGCCTGCAGGCCCGCGCGTACGGTCTCGGCCATGTAGCAGCCGGAAAACAGGCAAACCGCGATGATCACCTGTGTCAACTTGTTGAGAGGGACTCCCTCGGGCATGAACAGTGGGAACATGGTCGTCGCCATGAAGAGCACGGTGATCAATGGCACCGAGCGGAAGATTTCGATGAACGCCGTGCAGAGCACCCGGATTACCGGCAGTTTGGATCGCCGGCCAAGGGCCAAAAAGATGCCCAACGGAAGCGCTGCGGCGATACCGATACCCGAAATCACCAGGGTGAGGAACATGCCGCCCCATTTGGTCCAGGAGACCGCTTCGAAGGTCCACCACATCTGCAAGACGAAGACCACGACCAGGGCGCCCACGAAAATGGCGAGAATTGTGTTGCGCTGGCTCTCATCCGACGCATCTTGTTTGCCCAATTTTTGGATCATGACTTCCCGCAAGCCGCGACCGCTGGACACCCCGATGATCACATTTAGGGTATTTCCGACCAGGAAAACTATCCCCAAGGTGACCATGACTTGCATGAAGATACCCTTCTCGCCGCCGGCGAAAAAATAACCGGCAAGGAAGGGATAGAGGAACACCGTGGACATGCCGATCAAGATCTTATCCTTGACCCGGGGCACCCAAAGCGGCGCCATCCACAGGACCAGCATCAAGGCACCGAGGTTGACCCGCCACAACTCTCCCCTCGGATAGCGGCCGTAAATGAAATTGTTCATCCACTGAATGACGCCGGCCCAGCAGGCGCCATCGATGCTGATATCGAAACACTCACGCCGGTCCTTGGCGACCCAAACGGCATCGGCCACGCCCCAAACGTAAAATCCCTTCACCGCCGCATAGATGATGTAAATGGAGACGATGGTGAGTAAGGCGTTGATCCAGGAGGAAAAAAGATTCTTGCGCAGCCACCCGAGGACCGTCGTTTCGGACAGGGGCGCGCTCCGGGCCGCCGTTCTTTCCGATTTGACCACGGCTGCCATGATCAGCGCTCCACCAGTTGGACGCGTTTATTGTAGATGTTCAACAGGCCCGAAATGGAGAGGCTGATGAACATGTAGAAGGCCATGGTCATGCCGACCATTTCGACCGCGTAGCCGGCCTGGTTCAGGGCCGTCTGCATGAACAGCGCGACTATGTCCGAATAGCCGATGGCAATGGCCAGCGAGGAATTCTTGACACAGTTCATCCACAGGCTGATCAGCGGCGGCACGATGGCGCGCATGGCCTGGGGAATGATGATCAAGGCCATCGCCCGGCCCGGTTTGAGGCCGATCGCCAGCGCCGCCTCGGTCTGTCCCTTGTTCACCGAGAGGATGCCGGCGCGCACCGATTCGGCGAGATGCGCCGCGTGATAGATGGTCAAGGAGACCAGCAGCGCCAGGAACGCCGGCGGCAGGCTGAAGCCGCCCCGGAAGTTGAACCCCTGGAGCGTCGGAAGATCCCACTCGAGCGGCGATCCGGTCACCAGATAGACGGCCCCCGGCACGAGAATCAGCAGGGCGACGGAGGCCGAGAAAATTGGGAATTGCTGGCCGGTCTCGTCCTGGCGCTTATGGGCCCAACGCCTGAGCAAGAACACACCGACGACAGTGGCGACAAAGGCGGTGGTGGTCATCCAGAAGAGATCGCCCGGAACCGGCCAGGCCATATACAGGCCGCGATTGTTGATGAACAAGACCTCCGCGCCGCCGGAAAGATCGACACTGTTCTTGACCCTGGGCAGCAGGGCGAAGACCCCGACATACCAAAAAATGATCTGCAGCAGCAGCGGGGTGTTGCGAATGATTTCCACAAAGGCCAGCGCCAGCCGGGCAACCAGCCAATTGTTGGAAAGCCTCAAGACGCCGACAAAGAAACCGAGGAAGGTACTCGCGACGATCGCGAAGCTAGAGACCAGAAGGGTGTTGAGGCAGCCGATCAGGAAGATGCGGCCGTAGGTCCCAATGCCGGGCTCGTATTCGATAAGCTTGAAGTCGGTGTCGAACCCGGCGGTAGCGGTCAGGAAGCCAAAGCCGGTGTTCATCCCGCGAATTTCGAGATTATGGGCCGTGTTCGTGATCAGATACCAGGCGAGCCAGCCGACGGTGCAAGCCGTCAGAAGCTGATAGAACACCGAGCGCACGCGCTCGTCATGGAAAAAGTCGAACCGCTCTTTCGGCTTGACGTGCGCCGATGCTTTATCGCTATCGGTGACGGCCATGACAATTGGGCCCTGATATTTCGCCTAGGCTCAACCCGAAAGGAGCGGCGCCCAGCCCTTAATCTAAGGGGCCGGGCGCCGTTGATAATCCTAGCGGAACGGCGGGGCGTACATCAGCCCGCCGCGGGTCCAGAGTTCGTTCGCCGACCCGGCCCGGCCGATTTTGATGCCCAATTCGCCGCCACCCATATAGCGTTCGTAGATTTCGCCGTAATTGCCAACCTGCTTGATGATGTTGTAGGCCCAATCCTTGGAGAGGCCCAAGCCCTCATTCAGGTTGCCCTCGGCGCCGAGCATGCGGCGGACCGAGGCGTTGGTCGAGTTGGCGCGCATGTCGTCGACGTTGGCTTGGGTAACACCGAGTTCCTCGGCGTTGATCAACGCGTAGACCGTCCATTTGACGATGTCGAACCACTGGCCGTCACCCTGCCTCACCGCCGGAGCCAGAGGCTCCTTGGAGATGGTCTCGGGGAGAAGGAGATGGTCGTCGGGATTGGGGAACGCCGCCTTGATGGAGGCGATCGACGACTTGTCGTTGGTCAGCGCATCGCAACCGCCCGCAAGATAGGTGTCGTTGCGGACGTTGGAGTCCTCGAACGTGACCGGGCTAATGTCGAGATTGTTGACCCGGCTGAAGTCCGCCAGGTTCAACTCCGTGGTGGTGCCGGTCAACACGCATACCGTGGCGCCCTTTAGCTCGAGCGCGCTCTTGATGCCGGTATCCTTGGGCACCATGAAGCCCTGGCCGTCATAGAAGTTGATCGCCGTGAAGTCGAGGCCGAGCTGGGTGTCGCGAAGCAACGTCCAGGTGGCCGTCCGCGACAGAAGGTCGGACTCGCCGTTGGCTAGCGCGGTAAAGCGGACCTGGCTGCTGACCGATTGAATCTCCAGCTTCGACTTGTCGCCGAAAATGGCCGCGGCGACAGCCTGGCAGATCGAAACGTCGCTGCCGTACCACTCGCCATTGGCGTCGAGATTATAGAAGCCCGGCGCCGGTGCGCCGACCTGGCAACGCAGGTGGCCGCGCTTCTTCACGATATCGAGCGTCGACTCCGCCGACGCGCCGACGCCACCCGCAACCATCAGCGCGAAGGCTGAAACGGCCAGCGTCAATAATCTTGTGAATTTCATCTCCCTGTTCTCCTAGTTGGCTCTACTGCCTCGACGAGCATTTCTATTGGCTATCGAGGCAGTGATCAAGGTCCAAACCACGTCCAAGTTAACCGCTAGCGTCCTGAACCGCAACAGCCTTTAGCCACGAGCCCCCGGCTGCGGATTTTAGCCGCTACCACCAGTGCCGGTTTAGCGTGGTTCGCAAGCAAACCGCTTAGCAAGGGCACGCGGGTTTACTCGCTTCAGGTCGGCCTGGATCTCCTCGGCGCGCGCCTTGCGCTGGAGGCAAAGCGCCTCCGTCGGATAGGGGATGGCCCCCCAGCCCTGCTGCGCGTCGCCGCGAACCCAGTCGCCGCCCATGAGAAAGTAAACCACCAGCAGGTATTCCATGGCTCTCCAGCCCGCTTCCTCACCTCGGCGTCGATGCGCCCGGTTCGGCGCCGGGCCTCTTTCGCCGAGCGCCCCGCCCGGCGCGCCCTCGGTCGTTATCGCGTCCCTAAGCGGAGTGATCCTGGTCCGGCCACGAATGGCCGGACCAGGATCACTCTGCAAGCCCTTAAGGGTCTGGCAGGTTTTGCGAAGCCCGCCCACACATGGTGTGGGCGGAGTTTCGAAAACCTGCCTAGCTGCCGACCTCGATCGCGCGCCAGTATTTGGTGTTGAGCTTGCCGATGAAGGTATCGTGCTGCGAGCCCAGGCACTGGCGCAGGCTCATCATCCCGCCGAGGGTCGCGGCGGAGCAGCGCTCGAAACCCGCCTGCGCCAGGGCGCGGCCGGGCGCGCCGGCCGGCGGCGCCAAACTCAGCCATAGCCGTTCGCGCTGGTCCTGGTCGGCGCGGCCGCGGCGCGGCAAGGCGTTGATCATGCGCGCGGTGAACCGCGCGGCGTCGACCCGCTCGTCGCCATTGTCCACGACCGCCGCCGCGGCGCTCCGAAGCGGTCCCGTCGCCAGGATGATGTCGATCTCGCTATGGGGCCTGGCATCGTCCGGGACCGGCTCCGGAATCAGGCTCGCGCGCGCGCCGACGCTGACGCGCACCGAGGCCAGGTCGAAGCGCTCGAGCACGCTCTCCGGAAGGCTCATCCGGATCGCGGTATGCCCGCGCTCCGTGGTGATGGTGAGCAGCTCCGCACCGGCCAAGACGACCGTCGTGCCGTCCCGCCGCACGCCGTCGAGCGTGAGGGTGCTCGGGTCATGGATGTAATAGGCCGTGCCCGGTTCCGGCGACGACCGGCGCTGCTCGATGCAATAAACGGTGAACTCGGCACCGCACTCGCCGCGCTCGCACTGCAAGGTCACCGGCTCGGCGCTGGCGATCACGGCGAGGATTTGCGGCGCCGCGGCGGCCTGGGATGCGCCCAGCGCCCACAACAGAGGCACGGCCCACAACAGAGGCACGGCCCGCAATAGTGGCACGGCCCGCAATAGCGGCACCCGCGCCACGCCGAATCGAAAACTTCCGCCCATGGCTTTTCTCCCTAATCTCCGGCCAGGCAAGCTGGTCCCGGGACCAGTCGCGGGCCGCGCTCGATTACGGATGTAAATCATGTAACATATGGTCCTGAAACGCAACGGGTCTCAAGCCCCCCGGATCAAATTTTCGCAAGGGGCGCTGTACAATCGGCCGGGTCAAATCGGCCGGGTCAAATCGGCCGGGCCCGCCGCCGGGAGTCCACTATCGGGATCGAGAACCCGGGCGGGCCGACCGCCGACCTCGAGGCCGAGCGAATGAACCGCGCGGCCGAGGCCGCGCCATAGGGAGATGGATCACATGAGCGATCCGGCCGCGTTGCCGCCCGCCCTGGAACGGGCCATCACCTTCGACGCCGCGGGGCTCGTCCCCGCGATCGCCCAGCAGCATGACAGCGGCGAGACGCTCATGCTGGCCTGGATGAACCGCGAGGCCCTGGCCGAGACCCTGGCCACCGGCCGGGTCTGCTACTGGTCGCGCTCGCGCCAGGCGCTGTGGCGCAAGGGCGAGCGCTCGGGCCAGGTCCAGCGCCTGGTCGAGCTGCGCGTCGATTGCGACGGCGACACCCTGCTGCTGCGCGTCGAGCAAACCGGAGTGGCGTGCCACACCGGCCGGCGCAGCTGCTTCTACCGGGCGCTCGGAGAGGACGGCGGCCTCGAGGAGATCCTCCCCGTGGAGGTCGATCCCGCGGCCCTTTACGGCGGGCCGGGCGCGGACGAAACGGGTGGAGACGCGCCGTGACCGAGCCGCGCCTGCGCGTGCTCATGGGTTCCTCGATCGCCATGGGGCCAGGCAAGGCCGACCTCTTGCAGGCGATCGCCGACGCGGGCTCGATCACCCGCGCCGCGCGGCGCATGGGCATGTCCTACCGGCGCGCCTGGCTCCTGGTCGAGACCATGAATCTTTGCTTCCGCGCGCCCCTGGTCGCGGCCTCGCGCGGTGGGGCGGGCGGCGGCGGCGCGCGGCTGACCCCGCTCGGGCGCGAGGCGCTGGCACGCTACCGCGCCATGGAGGCCAAGGCGCAGGGCTGCCTGGAACGGGACATGGCCGGGTTCCGCGGCCTGCTCGGCACCCGCGCGCGGCGGCACACGCCCAAGAAGCGCGCTCCGGCGCGACAGCGTTGAAAGGAAGCGCGCTCCGGCGCGAGAGCGTTGAAAAGAAGCGTTGAACCAGCTTCCGCGGCGCGTAGCGGCGGACGTCCAAGAAGCCGGCCCCGCTCCCGGTTTGTCCCCGGGCCCGGAAACCGTTATATATGGTGGAATATAACCGCGGGAGGGCTCGACGGGTTTGCGACCGGTGTTTCCGAAGAAGGTGTTTCCGAAGAAACGGCTTAAGCGGCCGGCCCGACCGGGCGCCCTGGCGGCGGCAACCCAGGCGTGCCCGGCCACGCGCCCGGCCGCGCGCCTGGTCACGCGCCTCGCCGGCCTGGCGACGGCGCTTCTCGTCCTGGGCGGCAACCCGGCGCGCGCCGATCAGCCGGTCACGATCTTCGCCGCGGCCAGCACCATGGAAGCCGTCACCGCGGTGGCGCGTGCCTACGAGGCCAGCGGCCGCGGCACGGTGCGGCCGGTTTTCGCGGCCTCCTCGACGCTCGCCCTGCAGATCGCGCGCGGTGCGCCGGCGGATCTTTTTCTTTCGGCCAACACGGCCTGGATGGATGACCTCGAACGGCGGGGCGCGATCGAACCGCGGACCCGGATCGATTTGCTCGGCAACGTGCTGGTCCTGATCGCGCCACGGGACAGCCCGCTCGACCTCGAGATCGCACCTGGGTTTGCCTTGGCCGCGGCCTTGAGCGAGCGGCGGCTGGCCATGGGCGACCCCGCGCACGTGCCCGCCGGCATCTACGCCAAGGCCGCGCTCGAGCGCCTCGGGGTCTGGTCCCGGGTGGCCGGGCGGGTCGCCTTTCTGGGCAACGTGCGCGCCGCGTTGACCCTGGTCGACCGGGGCGAGGCGGCGGCCGGGATCGTCTACGCCAGCGATGCCCGGGTCGCGCCCCGGGTGCGCGTGGTCGGCGCGTTCCCGGCCGACAGCCATCCACCGATCGTCTTTCCGCTCGCGGTCGTCGCCGGGCGCCGCGGTCCCGCGGTGATGGCGCTTTACGCCTACCTGCGCGGGCCCGAGGCGCGAGCCCTGTTCCGGACCCGGGGCTTCACTGTTCCGCCCTCTGGCCCGCCCGCTAGCCCGCCCGCCGGGGGCTGAGGCGCGATGCCGGGGTTCAGCCCGCTGGAACTCGAGGCGCTGGCGCTGAGCCTGCGCGTCGCGCTGTGGTCCGTGCTGTTCAGCCTGCCGGTCGGGTTGTTCATCGCCTGGCTGCTGGCGCGCCACGAGTTTTTCGGCAAGGGCGCGCTCAACGCCGTGGTCCATCTGCCGCTGGTTCTGCCGCCGGTCGTCGTCGGCTACCTCCTGCTCGTCCTGCTCGGGCGCGAGGGGCCGCTCGGACAGGCGCTGTACCGGCTTTTCGGGGTCAGCTTGCCGTTCACCTGGCAAGGCGCGGCGCTGGCCGCGGCGGTCATGGCCTTCCCGCTCATGGTGCGCGCCATGCGCCTGTCGCTGGAGAACGTCGACCGGCGTCTCGAAGCGGCGGCGCGCACCCTGGGCGCGCGCCCGTTCGACGTCTTCGTGACCGTGACCCTGCCGCTCACGGCGCCCGGTATCCTGGTCGGCGCGCTGCTCGGCTTCGCCCGCAGCCTGGGCGAGTTCGGCGCCACCATCACCTTCGCCGCCAACATCCCGGGCGAAACGCGCACCCTGCCGCTGGCGCTGTTCAGCATGACCCAGACGCCGGGCGGCGAGACCCAGGCGCTACGCCTGGCCGCGCTCTCGGTGCTGCTGTCGCTGGCGGCACTCGCCGTTTCGGAATACACCGCGCGCC
This sequence comes from Pseudomonadota bacterium, assembly GCA_022572105.1. Taxonomy (GTDB): domain Bacteria; phylum Pseudomonadota; class Alphaproteobacteria; order Kiloniellales; family J153; genus JACZWN01. The sequence goes on from JACZWN010000011.1 coordinate 21,865, forward strand.
GCCTGCGCGCCCGCATCGACGGCTAGGCCGATGCTGGAGGTGGCCGTCGAGAAGCGCCTGGGCGCTTTCAGAGTAGACGCCAAGTTTTCCTGTGAAACCTCTGGAATCGTGGCGCTTTTCGGCCGTTCCGGCGCGGGAAAAACAACGCTCGTCAACATGCTGGCCGGACTCCTGCGCCCCGATGCCGGCCGGATCGTGGTGGACGGCACCGTGCTGTTCGATTCCGAACGCGGTCTCGACGTACCGCCGGAGCGCCGCCGCCTGGGCTACGTCTTTCAGGAAGGCCGCCTGTTCCCGCACCTGAGCGTGCGCGCCAACCTGACCTACGGCCTGCGCCGGGTGGTGCCGGCCGAGCGCCGCATCGAGTTCGATCAGATCGTCGCGTTGCTCGGGCTGGAGGCGCTCCTCGAGCGCCGGCCGCGCGATCTGTCCGGCGGCGAGAAGCAGCGGGTCGCGCTCGGCCGGGCATTGTTGGCGAACCCGCGCCTGCTGCTCCTGGACGAGCCGCTCGCCGCGCTCGACCAGCCGCGCAAGGAGGAGATTCTGCCGTTCATCGAGCGCCTGCGCGACGAGTTCGCCATACCCATCGTCTACGTCTCCCACGCCATGCCCGAGATCGTCCGCCTGGCCGACACCATGGTGCTGATGTCGGAGGGCCGGGTCGAGGCGGTCGGTCCGCTCGACGAACTGACCAGCCGGCTCGACCTGCGCCCGCTGACCGGGCGCTACGAGGCCGGCGCGGTGCTGACGGCGCGCGTCGAGGGCCAGGACGAGGCCTTCGCGCTGACCGAGCTCAGCTTCGCCGGCGGCCGCCTCCTGGTGCCACGCCTGGAGCTGCCGCGCGGCACCGAGCTGCGCCTGCGCATCCGCGCCCGCGACATCGCGCTCGCCCTCGAGCGCCCGCAACGGACCAGCTTCCTCAACGCCGTCCCCTGCATCGTGCGCGACATCGGCGCCGAGGACGGCCCGCTGGTCGACCTGCGCCTCGACGCCGGTGGCGCGGCGCTCTGGGCGCGCGTGACGCGGCGCTCGCTGGAGGCCCTGGGCCTGGCGCCGGGCACAGCCGTTTACGCGCTCATCAAGGCGGTCTCGATCGACCGCTACAGCCTCGGCCGCAGCTCCGGCGCCGGCCGCTTCCTGTCCGAGACCGAGTGATACCAACGGTCGTTGGCATTATACCAAGGATCAGGAGGCGTCCCAGTAGCGCCGGTATGCCGCTCTCAGTTCGGACCACTCGTTGGCGGAGCCGAGGTGCGTGTAGAGGAACCGGAGCAGTTTGCGGTCGATCGGCGAAAAGGCGGTTGCCGTCGAACCCCGGTCGCCTTGGGTGAATACCGCGCTGTCGGGGAACACCGCCGAGTCGCCGCGCAGGCCGAGCGCATGGGCGAGCTGATGCACGATCACCGCCTGCCTTTGGGCGGCGCTCGAATCCGCGCCGACCACCGCCACGGCAGCGACGATGTCGAGCCGTTCGCTGCGCCAGATCAGGTAAAATCCCGTCCCCGAGGTCAAAGGATCGGCGCCCAGATTGACCGCCAGGCGATCGAACCTGGCCCGCGTCGCGAAGTACACCTGAAAATTACTCTTGCCGCCCTCGACCAGCCGCGGCGACAGGCCGCTCCCCTCGAGAACCTCATCGAGCGTGGCGACCAAGGCCCGGACGAACGCCTCGTCCTCGGCGGTCGCCTCGACGAGCGCGATCCTCGGCGAGGTGGCCCATCGTATCACCAGCGGCTCCGTGCCGCCTGACGCCGGCCGGAGAAGCACCTCCTCGACGAAGCGCCACTCCGGATCCAATCGCAAAACCTCGCGATACGCCTGGTTCAGCGCAAAGGGAGCCACGGCAACAGCCGCGATCGCCGCGACCGCGTACAAACGCATACGCCATTTGGGGACCCGCCCCCATTTGCGGCCCCGCCCCCATTTGCGGCTCCGCCCAAGGGCGGCATGAAGCGCGCGGAACATGATGCCGACTTCGCCTATCGCGCGCGGCGTGTCAACTCGTGCCCGCCACGTTGCCGGCCCAAATTTCTAGCCGGCATTCCGGGCGTCCGCCGCCCTATCCGCTCCCGACGATGACCCCGAAGGGGTACCGGCCCCGGCGCGCGCGCCACGGCTGGTCCGTGCGCCTGAGATGCGCGCGCCCCTTGGGCGAAAAGCAACCCTCCCGGCCCGGGCGTCTCACGTAGACGAGGCCCCAGCGAAGTTTGTTCTCAAATATAGTTAAAATTAATGGTTAACATATTGAAATTGATTGACAAACGTCTAAAAATTTATTAAAAATGTGTTTATGGGGAATGGGGTACAGTACCTTAATTTAGGGGCTTGTCTGGGGTTATGGGTAAGATCATTAAATCGGTCGCGTTGGGCTATGCCGGCGCGGTCCTCGCCGGGCTGACCGTCGCCGTCATCGGCGTCTTCTTCGGCCTGTCGGAGGTAACGGTGGCGGCCGCAGCCGCGCCGACCGGCGTCGTCTTTGGGGTGCTCGGCATGAGCCTGGTTTGGTGGCGGCCCGCCGTCGCCCGCGTCAGGAAGCGTTAAGGCCGATCGCACCTCGCCCAGGCCCCCCGGCGCACTCGCCCGCGCCGGGGGTTGCCTGGGCGTTTTCAGAGCGCGCCGGCAGGGCATCCCCCGGAGTGCGGTGCGCTTCGATCGGGCCGGAGTAAACCCGGCGATCGCGCCAGCCCGGCCCGCGATGTTACCGGTTGGGCGGGGCAAACACCAAAGATCGTGGATATTAGATGGCATCGGGCGGCATCCGGAGCGTTGAAGCGCGCACGGTCATACTTAGGAGTAGTGCCAGGAACTGCGCCGGGTCGCGGATCTCCGGCCTCCGGCGCGGATCGAGGAGCCATCGGAGGAATGCGGATATGTCGCGCTTGGTCTTGTCGGCGTTGCTTGGGGCGGGCCTGGCCGGCTGCGCGCTCGAGCCGGTCCCGGGCATGGAACTCAAGTGTCAGATGACCGAATGCGCTTGCGTGCCAACCCAGGCCATGTTTCCGGTCCGGCCCGGGCCCACCTCGGTGCCCGTGTTGTGGAAAGAGAACGGCGACGCCTATTGCCCGCAGGACCACGTCCTGAGGGAAGCGCCCGAAAAGAAATGACCGCCGCCGGCGCGCGCGACTGCGGGCGGCGGAGCGGCGGGCGTCCGGCCGGAAGACGATCCTCGGGGTCGCTTTCCAGCTCTTCCGAATGGGACTAACATTCGCGCGTCTTCGTCCAAACCGGGCAGGTCGGCCATGAATGCCTACAAGGTTCCCTTGCGCCTGGGGTTGCTTCTTGCCCTGGTTTTCGCCCTCGAAACGTCCGCGGCGCTCGCCAAGTGCCAGGACCGGCCGAAGCCCGGGGTCGACTGGAGCCAGTGCGAGAAGGAACGCTTGATCCTGCGCAACGCGGACCTGAGCGGCGCCATCCTGAAGCGAACCGACTTGAGCGGCGCCGACTTGGCCGGGGCCAAGCTGGTCGGCGCGGTCCTGGTCCAGGCGAACCTGGCGCGCGCGCGCCTGCGCGGCGCCAACCTCGAAGGCGCCGACATGACCAAGGCGCAGGGCGACCGGACCGATTTCCAGTCGGCGAACATGGCCGGCGTCATCCTGGCCAAGTCGGAGCTGCCCCGGGCCAACCTCACCGGGGCCGATCTCTCGGGCGCCGACCTCTCCAAGGCCGAACTCGGCCGCGCCGTGTTCAGAGGGGCGAACCTGGACGGGGCCGACTTGCGCCACGCCTATATCGCGCGCGCCAAATTCACCGGCGTCCGCCTGGCCGGGGTGAGGCTCGGCGGGGCCTATATGTTGATGACCCGCTTCGAGGGCGCCGATCTCTCGGGCGCGCTCGGCCTGACCCAGGAGCAGATCGAAATCGCCTGCGGCGACGACGGCACCAAGCTTCCGGACGGCCTGCGGCGGCCCGCGTCCTGGCCCTGCGCCCAGGACGAGTGAGCGATCGTGGAGTCCGGCTTCCCGCTTTACGTCCTGGTGGCCGCGCTCCTGGCGCTGTTCCTACGCCAGGTGCGCGGCCAGTCGTTCGACGACCTGCTCGTGCGCGCCGCCCGCGACCACCACCACGTCCACCGGGTGCTGGCGAAGCATCCCCGAGGCGGGTGCTGGAAAGAATACCAGGCCTGGATGCGCGAGGCGGCGTGAGCGCTGGTCGGGTGACTTTCCATCGGCGCCGGTCTCGCGCAGCTTGTGCCGCGCCCGGTTCATCTCGTCGAGGATCTGGCGCTGGGCCGGGTCGCGCACGGTAGCTCTGCAGCCAGCCGATGACCGCGACCCGCACCCCGCGGGCGATCTCCACCGCCTCGTGCGGGACCACGGTCGCGTAGACCACGGCATCGCCCGGAAACGGCTTCGCCTCCTCGGCGCCGAACGGCGTTTCCAGGCGCAACTCGCCGCCGTCGTGGCTCGCCGGGTCGCTCAGGAACACGGTCATGGAGATGTCCGAGCGCAGGGTCTCGCTATCGCCGATCAGCGGGTTGTCCAGGTGGTTGCCGTAGGCCATCCCGACCCGGTAGCGGTTGATCCGGAACGCTGCGATATGGCGCGGCACGGCGAAGTCGTGGAACTAGGTGCGGCGCTGCAGCGCGCCGAGCGTGGTGTTCTGCAGTAGCGCATGCTGTCCCTGGACACCCTCCATCTGCAGGTTGTTCTTGGCGCCCTTGAGCCCCCGGCGGAAGCGCGGCCGTCGCTGAATCGCGCCGTCTCGGCGAGGCCGGCCAGGGTCTTGACCTCGTCGTCGGTGAGCAGTTGCGGAATCACCATCGGCACGAGCGGCAGTCAACCCGGTTTACCGGCCCCGGCTCAAGTCCGAATCGGGGCGCGCGCGGGGCCGCCGCGCCCCCGCGCGCGCCACCGTCGCCCGATACCGGAGCGTTCATAGCTCAGCCCGGCAAGTCAGCCCGGCACCACCACCCGCTTGATCGCCGGCCGTCCCGGTTTCCCGGGGGCCGCCGCCGGCGCGGCCTGGTTGGCTTGCGCCACCTTCGCGCGGATCGCGGCGGCCAGAACCTGGGCGCGCCTGGCCTCGTCGGGCCGACCGGTCCGCATCAGCAGCTCGGCGTAGTTGTCCAGGCTTTGGGCGACCAGGGGATGACCCGGACCCAGTTTCATGCGCCGGATCTCCAGGGCCTCGCGATGAAGGGATTCGGCCCGCTCGAACTTGCCTTGCGCGGCGTAGAGAACCCCCAGATGCTCGAGGCTCGCGGCCACCTCCGGGTGCTCGGCGCCGAGCGTCTTGCGCGTGATCCCGAGCGCCTTGCGATACAACGGCTCGGCCTCGTCGAGCTTGCCCTGGGCGTCGTAGAGCAGGGCCAAGTTGTTCAGACTCGCCGCGACCTGCGGGTGCTCGGTGCCCAAGGTCTTCTCGGCGATGCCCAGCGCCCGCTGGTAAAGCCGCTCGGCGTCCTGGTATTTTCCCTGCTCGTCATAGAGCGCGGCCAGGTTGTTGAGGCTGGCGACCATGTAGGGGTGCTCCTCGCCGAGCGTCTTGCCGACGATGCCGAGGGCCTGTTGGTAGAGCACCTCGGCCTCGGCGTAGCGTTCCAGTTCGAGATAGAGCGATCCGATGTTGTTGAGGCTCTTGGCGACCTCGGGGTGCTCGGGCCCGAAGGCCTTCTCGCGGATCTTGAGCGCCCGCTTATGCAGCGGCTCGGCCTCGGTGGTGCGGCCTTGCGCGACGTAGAGGAAAGCCAGGTCGTTCAGCGTCGCCGCGACATCCGGGTGGTCGGGACCGTGGATCCGTTCACGGATCGCCAGGGCCTGCAAGTGCATCGGCTCGGCCTCGGCGTACTTGCCGCCGCGGAAGTAGGTCAGCGCCAGATCGTTCAGCGTCGCCGCCAAACGCGGGTCCCGGGACCCGAATTTCCTCGCGTGATCGACGGCCACCAGCAGATTCTGCTCCGCCATGGCGTAATCGCCGGCCCGGTAGGCCTCGACCGCCGCGGCCCGCGCCTCTTTCCATGTCGAGGACTGGGCCGCGCCGTCGGCCGGCCAAAGGCCGAGACACAGCGCGCCGGCCAGAGCGATGGCAAAATTTCTCCCCGCTTTCGACGTCATTCTTTTCGAGCCTCCCTGCAATCGGGATCGGAACGTCAAGCCTTGGAGCCCGTCCGCCAACTCGGAAGCAACGCGGCCAATGCGATTCCGCACCCATTGGGGGCTTCGCCCCGAGGCGCGCGGCGCCGTTCGGAACCAACGTTATCGCAATCCGTGCCGCTCGACCGTCCCTATCGATCCCCTGGATTGGCGCCATGATAACAAAGTCGGGCGGCTTCGGGTACCGGATATACGCGCCGTAGCGGGGAATCTGTCTGGACCACAAGGCGGCCCGGCGGGGCAGGGCATCGCAAGCCATGCGCCCCGTCCAAAAGCATTGGGCCGTCCGAAAGCCCCGGCCCCAAGACTTGGGGAAGCCGCCGTTCCGGTCGCGCGGGCGAACCGGCAGCGGGCGATTCGGTGGGGGCGTCGGAAAGCCTTGACGATGTCCCGCATCGCCCGCGGCTTCCCTCCTACCCGCCCGTTGGCCCGTGCGATCGCCTGCCCGATCTCTATGGATCATTATCAACGCCCCTTGGTATTAGTAACGCCGGATGACGGTGCGGCTGCCGTCCACGACGTAGGACGTGCCGTAAGCGTCGTAGCACATCACGCCGCCGAACAGCACGCGATAGCCGCGACGGTCAAGGCCGGGCCGCCGCACCTGATGGCAACTCGCGGCCGGGATCCGCCGGGCGTGCCCCAGGCGCTGGCCGTGCCCCAGGCGCTGGCCGTGCCGCGGGAAGTAATCTTGGCGCGCGTGCTGGTGCTTGAACTTGAATTGCCGGCGCATCTTGTGATGGCGCCGTTGCGCGCGTTGGACTCGGTGGTGCCTGTCGCCGGAAAAGAAGCTCAAGACGAAGTGCCCGTTCGATCCCTGGGTGTAGAGACCGGAGCCGTGACGGCCGCTGTCGGCGGCGGCGGGGGTCGTGACGGCGCCCGCCGCGGCACAAG
>JACZWN010000181.1 GCA_022572105.1 Pseudomonadota bacterium
TCAACGACCCCGCCGGGCTGGGCGCGCGCCCAAGGACCGTGTTCGCGCTCGTCGACTTCGGACCCGAACTCCTGTACCGCACGCCGCACTCGGTGCTCGCCATTCCGAACCATCGCCTCCAACCCGGCTTCGCGGCCGGCTACCGGGCCATGACCGCCAGCGATTTCGCCGAGGCGGAGCGCCGGCTGCGCGCGGCGCGGGTCGACCTCGTTCTCGTCTGTCCCGATTCGGCCGAGAGCTGGTTTTACGACACCGATGGCAGCGCGCGGACGCTGAACGAGGCACTGCGCGCCGACGATCCGCCGGCGTTCCTGCGCCCGCTCGAGCTGCCCGTGCCGCTGTCCGAACACTTCAAGCTGTTCGCGCTCCGCCCGAGCGCCGAGTGATCCCGGCGCCCGCGTTTCGGCGCGGTCCACCGGGAGAACGAGGCCCCGGGCGAACGGGTCCCAGAGAACGGGTTTAGGTGAAGAGGTTGGTCCAGGTGAAAACGCTCGGGAGCACGCTGCCGTGCGCGTCCCGGCGGTCGTGCCCGTCCGGGCGTTGGCTCCGCCCGGCGTCGTTCGAGCGTTCGCTCGGGCCGGCCGCGCCGGAGCCGGAGTGCCCCGCCGGGGCTTTGCCCACGGGGGTGGTGAGTTCTTCGAGCGGCCGGGTCAGGATTTCGGGAAGGCGCAGGAACTCTTCCATGGGAAGCGAGTTGCCGGGCGCCCGCGCCGGCGGTACCGCGGGTGCCTCGGCCGGCCGCTCCACGGAGTGTTCGAGCAGTTCCAGGATCGCGATCAGGACCGGCTTGATCTCCTCGTTCATGCTTTCGCGCACCTCGCGGCGGATCGCATCGGTATCCTGCGCCGGCGCGCAAGCCTCGGCGCGCTCGTTCAGGCGCTGGATCTGCCCCTGCAGATCCTGGCGTAGGCGCTGATCGTTCTCGTGAAGCCCGAAGAAGGTCTCCAGGCGGTCCATGAGCCGCTCGTTCTCGAAAGCGAGCCGCTCCAACTCGGTGGACTGAAGCCTGATGATGGCGGCCAGGTCGCCGTAGCCGGTCGCGGCGGGCCTGCGCGCGGTGATCTCCGGGGCCGGGGCGGGGTTGTCGGCCGGGGCGCCGAGGCGCCCGGATTGCCGGTCGTTCTCGCTGCGCATCTGGGTTTCGGGGCGCATCCGGGTTTCGGGGCGCATGTAGGTTGCGGGCGTGGCGGGGGCGACGTCTTTATCGTCAGGCTCGATGCGCCAGGAATCGCCCAAGGTTAAGGTATCCTTCGTCTCTCGTTCCCCCGACCGGCCCGGTCCGGGCCGCAAGCCCGCGGGGCCATGGTCATAGGGTGATGTGCTTAGTGACAAATCGTTAACAATCTGTCTAAACGCGCCGCCCGGGGCCGGTTTCGTTCGGCCCCGAGGCGCGCCGGCGGTGCGGCGCCTCCGACCCCGGGTTAACCGGTCTGGGAACCGCCGTCGGTCGCGGCGGGCGCTTCCTTGATGACCAGGCAGTCGATTCCGCGCGTCTTCAACTCCGTGCACAGGGCGTTGGCGTCGCCCTTGGTCGTGGGCGCCGTGCGCAGCCGGTAGAAGGTGCCCCTGTCCTCGCCGAGGTCGGCGCGACGGACCACGGGCTCGAGCGAACCCAACAGGTCCGGCGCGGCCGCAAGAAGTTCCGTCCAGCCCCGCATGGCGCGTCCCTCGCTCAGATAGGACGCGAGCTGGACCGTGTAGCGTCGCGCGGTGCCCGTCTCCGTCCGCGCCGCCGCGATGGGTTGCGGCGTTGCAGTGGGCTGCACCGCGGCGACCTCGTGCTCCGGTGGGGCGGGCGCTTCGTCGATGCTCGCCTCGGCGGTGAGGTAATCGCCCATGACGGCGCTCGGCGCGCCCGAGTCCCCCAGGTCCGTGGTGGCCGCCCTGGCGGTCTGCATGCGCAATGGCGAACGCCGCGCCGGGCGGGTCTCGTCGGCCGAACCGGCCGGGGCCTCGCCACCGCTCGCCAGGGCGTCGAAGGCCGGGGTGTCGAAAACGGTCACCTCGATCGGCGTTTCGATATCGCTGTCTGGCTCGACCGCCTCTTCCCACTGCGCCTCCTGGATCAGCGGGACCGGCGTTCCGGGCGTGGCGTCTTGGTCTTGGATCTCGATGGGGCGCAAGACCGCGGCGGACCTGGCGGTCCGGTCTTCCGGCCGGGGCAGAGGCTGCTCGCCGGCGGGCGCGGCCCGCAGTTCGGCCGTCATAACCGGGTCCCGTGTCGTGTCGGCGTGCGCCGATGCCGCCTCGGGGATCGCCTGACCGGCGTTGGCCGTGCTGATCATGCCATAGGCGAGCTGGAGGTTCTGATAGCTGGTCTCGTTCGCCCCGGGGTCCGCGGCCACCGCCTCGAGCACCTTGATGCCCTCGTCGTAGCGCCCGTTGAGGACTAGGGACAACCCCAGGTTGTTGCGCAGGGAAATGTGCTTTGGCGCGATCTTCAGGCCGGCCTCGAAGGATTGCAGCGCCGAATCGTGCGCGCTCACCAGGCCGTGGGCGACGCCGAGAGCGTTGTGGAGCCGCGGGTCGCGGCCCTTGTAACGCAAGGCGGCCCGGAACTCGGCGGCGGCCAGATCGTACTGCTCGAGGTTGATGTAGAGCTTGCCGAGGGCGTAGCGCGCCTCGACGTGGTCCGGCGCGGCGTCGACGATCATGCGATAGGCGGAGATCGCGTGCTCGGGTCTCCTCATGGCCACCAGGATGTCGGCCAGTTGCATGAGCGGCGCCGGGTTCCCAGGCTCCAGCTTGTGGGCCCGCTCGCATAGGCCGGCCGCCGTCACCAGATCGCCGGAGTTCTGGAACTTGCTGCAATAACGCAGAAGCTGTCCGACTCCGCCGTCCAAGTTGGCCGGCCGGTTCGCGAACATCGGGTCCGACGTACCCACGCAGCCAGCGGTCAACAGGATGGCTCCGAGGGCCGCGGCGACGTAAATCGGCCGCCTTGCGGGATTATTCCGTTTCATGGTTTCTGCCCTTTGCACTCACGAACGTTGTCTTTCTTCTTTGTCGGATTTGCCCGACCGTTTCGTCGATTCAGGCTTGCGCCCGGTTTCGGCGTCGCGCTCGGCGAGCGCGGGTCATGTCCAGCCCCTCCTAGGCATGTCGGACGTGACACAAGACGTGGTCTATCGCCGAGCGGTTCGCACTCAACGGCAAGGCGACCGCACGGTAGCCGATGCTGCGCCGTGCCGAGGGGAAGGACTCGGTATCCTCAACCGGTCGCCGATGGCGAACCGCGTCGCCGGCAAGCGAGAGCAGCCACTGCAACATCATCGGCGAGAGATCGATCAGGCCGGACTCGGGTTCCAGGCCCGGCGCCATCGATTCGCCGCTATGGCGGGGCCGGTACGTCGTATCCGGTTCCAGCGCATCACTACCCGAGCGGCAACGGAACAAGATGCTGTTCGGCCAGTCGCCGGCAATCCGGTCCGAGTCGAGATCGGAAGCGGCGGGGTAGGGGCGACTGCCGCGCAAGCGCGACCAATACGCCGTGATGTCCTCGGGTTGCCGCGTCTCCTGCGTCGACCCGACCGCGCCGGGCGCGGGCGCGGGCGCGGGTGCCGTGACCCGCGCGGCCGCGTGTTCGAGTGGTTCGCCGGCCTGCGCGCCGTCCCCGGCTTCCGCCACAGCGGGCGCCGGGCGTTTGTGCGGCGTGCGCACGCGTCGAATCTGCACCGACATCAGCGAGCCCACCGCCGCGCCGCCGGCTTTGGAGGCCTGCGCGTCGGGGCTCTCCGCCGTGTCGACGTCCGACCAGCTATCCAAGTCGTCACGACCCATCAGTGCTCCCCCTTGTCTCGGCTGCCGCTCGCTTGGCGTCGGCTCTCGTTTCCGTCTTTTTCTCCGCGCTCGCGTATCCGCAGCAAGGTGATCGCGTCCAACATGTCCGGGGTGTGGCGCTCGAAGTATTCGTCGGTGGCTTGGGTGAACAGGCTTTGTAACGTGCGGTTCAGATGCGTGGCCACGAGCTTCATCCGTAGATGGCGGTCCACGTCCAGCCGCAGCGACACCCGAACGCGCTTCTCGGCGGATCGGGGGGCCGTGGGCACGCTCTCCTTGGCTTTGCTCTCGCTCTTCCCGGGCCCTATCCAGTCGGACAGAACGGCGCGCAGGGGAGTGGGCTCGGGCGTCGCCGGTGATGGCGGCGGCGCGGCGCTGGGCGAGGCCTTGCCCTTGCGGGTGAGCAGCGTGCCGGTCAAACGGGCCGGTTTCAAGGCGCTCATGCGGTCTCCGTGGCCGGGCCGTAGTAAGTCGCGGGCGGCCGGTTATGCGCCGCCGGGCCGGGATAGGTCCGCGATTCGCGTGGCCGAGTGCAGCGATCCAAGCGATCGGCGAGATAGGACCAGAGCCGCGTGATCTCATCGACCGAGCGGCGATTTCCGGCGATCTCCATGACCGTTCTACCGTCGATCATGCTGGAAGCGAACTCGGTGCGGTGGTGGATCGTGACCGGGGCCACAGTGCCGTGCTGGGACAGCGCGATCGCCGCCTCGGCGGTGATGCGCGCACGCGGCGTGGCGCCGTTGAGCACGAAGACGAGCGACTTATCCAGGTTCTCCACGAGGTCGACCGTCGCCCCGGCGGCGCGCAGGTCGTGCGGGCTGGGGCGTGTCGGAATGACTACCAGGTCGCAAACGCGGATGACCTGCGCGATGGTTGCGGTGATCGCGGGCGGGGTGTCGAAAATAAGGATCTGGATGCCGATGTCGCGCATCTTCTGCAAATCCTGGACGAGGCGCGATATGAAGGTCTGCGCGAAGACCGGCGTTTGCGCCTGACGCACGTTCCACCAGTCGGACAGGCTGCCTTGCGGGTCGGTATCGATGATCGCCACGGGCCCGGCCCCGGCGCGTTCGGCCTGCACGGCGATGTGACCGGCCAGGGTCGTCTTGCCGGACCCACCCTTTTGGGAGGCAAAGGCCATCACCCGCATATGTCCAATGCTCCTCGAACCTTGTCTTGCGCGCCGCCATCACATGCGCCGCACCGAAACCCTTGGCCCGGTTTTTCGGGCTCGGCATTCGATACGGCGCGAAGCATCGATTTTCAGCGCTGCGTCAACCGGATAGGCATCGCTTTGCAGCAGCATGAAAAATAACTTGGAATAGTTAAAACTGAATTAACGGAGAAATAATAGTAAAAGCGATTTATCCTGTATTATATGCATCGATATATTTACGTAAAATCTAAGTAATTATTACAGTAATTTAGTTAATCTGACGTTTCGCGCAAAAAAACGGAAGGCAATTTGGAAATGCTCGGTAAAGCGCCGCGCCGCTACTGATTTCAGACGCTTTTTGCAGTTGCGATGCCATGGTCGAGAACTTGCCGCGACCGTCACCATCGCCTACACCGACGATCCTTGATATCGACCCACTTCACCGCAATGGGTTTGGGGGCGATTTTTGTCGCCGGTCCGGAGCGCGTTGCGCCGCAGGCTTTTTCGAAATCCACCCGAGAGATCGGATCGGACCGGGCTGGCCCGGGCAACGTTAGTCGGCTGATGCACAAAGATAAAATTGACGTGCCAGGATAAATTCGTGCCGATTTGCTGCAAGTTTTTCACCGGGACTCCATTAGCGTGGCCCTTCAGCGCGCCGGGCGGCGCGTTCGAGTCGCGCCCGCTATGAATTGGAGCAGCGAGGCCGTGCGATGAACCGCGAGGTGATCGTCACCCGCGCCGTGACCGGCGCCGGGGACACGGTGGGCAAGCACCCCGCGATCCGGGTGACACCGGAACAGATCGCGCAAGCCGCCATCGAGGCCGCCGAGGCCGGGGCGGCGATCGCCCACTGTCACGTGCGCGAACCCGACAGCGGCGCGCCGGCCGATACCGCGGCCATGAAAACGATGGTCGACACGCTGCCGGAGAGGGCGGTCTGGGCCGGGTTCGGGATCTCGGCCATGGAGATGCCCATGGTGGCCCAGGCGACGATTCTGGGCGGGCATGCGCGTCGGCCTCGAGGACAACCTCTACCTCGAGCGCGGCGTGTTCGCCGGCAACGCGCGGTTGGTGGAGAAGGCGGTGAAGATCATCGCGCTCATGGGCGCGCGCGTTCTCACGCCGGCCGAGGCGCGCGGGAAACTGGGCCTCGAGGCCCGCGATTAGGTCATACCGAGATGCCGCGGCGAGGACCCGCCATGGCGAGACCCGACCCTTGGATGCCGTACCCTTGGATGCCGCGCGAGGCCGGCTCAACCGGCCAGCGACTCGGTGTTGCCGTCGACGGTCATCGCCTGTCCCGTGATTTTGGCGCCGACGTTGGAGCAAAGGAACAGCACCATCTGGGCGATGTCCGCGGCGTCGATGAAGCAGCGCAGCGAGGTTTGGCGCAGATAAGCGTCCCGAACCTCCGTTTCGCTCAGTCCCCGGGCGGCCGCCTCGGCGGCGATCACCCGGTCCATGCGAGGCCCCTCGATCGAGCCGGGGCAGACGGCGTTGGCGCGAATGCCCCAGGGGCCGAGTTCGATCGCCAAGGTCTTGGTCAGGCCGATCAGGGCCCATTTGGACGCGACGTAAGGCGCGCGCAAGGGATAGCCGAACAGCCCGGCGGTCGAGGCGATGTTGACGATCGATCCGGCGCGCGCCTGTTTCATCACCGGAATGGCGCGGCGCAGGCAGTGGAACGCGCCGTCCAGGTTGACCGCCAGGGTCTGGCGCCAGGCCGCTGGGTCGCAGTCCTCGACCGCGCCGGTCGGACCCGCGATGCCGGCGTTGTTGACCAGCACGTCGAGGCCGCCGAGCCCGGCGAGCGCCTCGTCGAACAGGCGCGCGACCTGCGCGGGGTCGGCCACGTCGGCCAGGCTGCGGCCGATCCGCGGCGCCGCGCGGCCGAGATCGGCCAGGCGGTCGGCGTCGACGTCGC
>JACZWN010000182.1 GCA_022572105.1 Pseudomonadota bacterium
GCCGGCGCTACCGAACACCCGGCCATGATGGCTCGCGACCAGACCATCTATGATCTCTCGGTATGTGCTTAGCGTGCGGGCAGTCGCTTCCTCGTCAACCTCCATGAGTCGGCTATATCCGACCACGTCGGCGGCCAGTATGGCGGCGAGACGGCGCTCCATGCTTGGTCCCCCTTCGGTCGGAGACTAACTGTTGGGAGGTCGAAAATCCATGCCGCTAAAATGCCGCTCGAATGTCCGAGTCTGGCTAATAAGAGAAGTTCCGACCACCCCCGCGCCACGTCCGGTGTACCCCCCAACAGCCGACATTCTGGACAAGGCTGGGAACGTCTCAAGTTGACCCAGGTTGTGTGGAAAAAATTTTGAGACCGAGACAAAATATTGAATCAAAAAGTTGGCCTTCGCCGCAACAATGATTCGTCCACGTTATCCTCCGGATTCAATTGTTGCGCGGAAGGTCTCGGCATCCGCGTTTTCACACAGCCTGGACCCCGAAGGCGATCTACGGGCGATCTGGTTTACGGGTATCAGGCATACCGAAAATCAGTGGTTTACGCACCGTCCCATCTATTAGCCTGGTGCCGGCGGGACGCGTTGAACTCGAACTCGTGCCGTGCCCTTTTGGACAAATCCCAGCACCCGGGCAGCGCGCCGTGAAACGTCGATGATCCTTCGCCTTACAAAGGGCCCACGGTCGTTTATTCTCAGAACAACGGAGCGGCCGTTCTCTAGGTTTGTGACCTGCACCCATGTGCCGAAGGGAAGCGTCGGATGGGCTGCGGTCGCCGAATTCATGTCGAAAATCTCGCCGCTGGCCGTGCGCCGGCCGTGGTAGCGCCGGCCATACCACGAGGCAATCCCGACGGCGTCGTAGCCGGGCTCCTCCCGTGGCACATAGGTTGCGCCGTTCACGCTGTAAGGTTGGCCGACCTGCCGTTTGGCTCCCGTCAACGTGTCCGGACCCGACGAACAAGCAGCCAGCAGGAACGCCGCCGCCATCCCCAACGTTTTGATTTGGCGGCCAGGCAGCCGTGACACCTTGGTCATCCTGCTGTCGCCCTCGGAACCTGGGCGCGTGACGCCGCCAAGGCGGGACATGAGCGGGATCAGTCGACCAATTTCCACGAGCCGTCCGGCTGACGGCAGGCCCGACCGTAGGTCTGCTGGTTCCTGCCGCTGACCACAGAGGTCGCGGTGTATTCACGGCAGTAGCGGCCATCCGAACCCTGGACGGTCCGGGTCGGAACGACCTGGTACTGGGCGCCCGTCCGTGGGTTGTTCCAGGCAATCTGCTGGCCGTCCCCGGCGTGTTCGAGGACCTGGCCGACGCAGTTCTGGTCGACCTCGTCCATGTTGCGTCCGATCGTCCCGCCGATCAGGAAACCCAGCAAGGTCCCGCCGGCGACAGCCGCCAGTTGGCCCCGGCCATCGCCGATTCGCGATCCCGCCAAACCGCCCGCGGCGGCGCCCAAGAGGCTGCCCAGCAGTTCGCGGTTGCAGCGGCCCGTGCCGAGATCGAGCGGCAGGCGTCCAAGCTGCTGCCCGCCGTCCCCGTACCGATGCCCGTGCGCCGGTGCCCAGGGCGGCGGGCTCCAGGCATAACTTGGCCCGCCCTTGCATTTGCGCGCCTCCTGGTAGCCGTGCTTGTCCTTCTTGTATTCGTACTTGCAGTTGCCGTCCTTCCATTTGTATTTGTATCCATGTTCATCGCGCTTGTATTCTTCTTTGTATTCGTACTCGCGATTGTCCTTGCCGGACTCGTCCTTCCACCAGTCGGCGGCCGCCTCGTCGGGCGACCAGACCAGCATGGACAGCGCCAACAGACCGAAAAGCCAGAAATTCCTTCGCATCACCCACGACTCCATTTCTTTGTGCCAGGAGAATTCTGGCAACCGGATTTTAAGAATTTCTTAAATCGAGACCAGCCGGCGGGTGCCCCGCTGCCGGTTCGCCCGCCCGACCGGAACGGCGGCTTCCCAAGGCTTTCGGACGGCCAATTCTTGTGGACGGGGCGCAGGGATTGCGATGCCTTGCATCGCCGCGCCACGCGCTCCTGGCCGAAAGCCTTGGGAAACCGTCTCGATGGGTCGTTATCACCGCTCCTTGGTATCAGCCCGGCCCTTCGATCGCGGCGCGGGCGAGGGCGTCGGCGCGTTCGTTCTCCGGGTGCCCGGCGTGGGCCTTGACCCAGAACCATTCGACCTCGTGGCGTTCCAGCGCCGCCTCGAGCCGCTGCCAGAGGTCCTGGTTCTTGACCGGCTTCTTGGCGGCGGTCTTCCAGCCGCGCGCCTTCCAGGCGTGGATCCACTTGGTGATGCCGTCCTTGAGGTAGGTGCTGTCGGTGTGCAGGCGCACCCGCGCGGGGCGCTTGAGGGCTTCGAGGGCGGCGATGGCGGCCATCATCTCCATGCGGTTGTTGGTGGTCCGCGCCGCGCCGCCCGAGATCTCCTTCTCGGTCTCGTCGTAGCGCAGGAGCGCGCCCCAGCCGCCCGGGCCCGGATTGCCGGAGCAGGCGCCGTCGGTGAAGATGTCGACAAGGGTCTGGCGATCGTTCATGGGTGCGGTGGTAAGTATCAGTCCAGCCCGTAGTCGCCGGGCCCGCGCACCTGCTGGTGGAAACACAGCTTCTTCCAGTATTCCAGCGGGTCCTTGGGGTCGACCAGGGCGCCGTCCGGGTGGTGCAGCCAGTCGTACAGGCGGGTCAGCAGGAAGCGCAGGGCGCTGCCGCGCGCGAGCAGCGGCAGGGCCTCGAGCTCGGCCTGAGAGAACGGGCGCACCTGGCGATAGGACTGGAGCAGGAGCCGCGCCTTGGTGACGTTGAACGAGTCGTCGGGCTCGAAGCACCAGGCGTTGAGACAGGTCGCCAGGTCGTAGGCGAAGAAGTCGTTGCAGGCGAAATAGAAGTCGATGATCCCCGACAGCCGGCCGCCGAGGAAGAAGACGTTGTCGGGGAACAGGTCGGCGTGGATCACCCCGGCCGGCAGACCCTCGGGCCATTCGCCTTCCAGGACCCCGAGCTCGCGCTCGAGCGCCTCGGCCAGGCCGTCCCGCACCTCCTGGGCGCGCGCCGCGCAGCTCTCGAACAGCGGCCGCCAGCCGGGCATGGACAGGTCGTTGCCGCGCCGCATCCCGAAGGAGCCGCCGGCGATGTGCATGTGCGCCATGGCCTCGCCGAGGAGGCGGCAGTGCTCGGGCCGGACGCGCCGCGGCCAAAGGCCGTCGAGGAAGCTCACGATGGCCGCCGGCCGGCCGCAGAGTTCGCGCAGTGCGGCGCCGTCGCGCCCGCGGATAGGCACCGGACAGTCGATCCCCTGGCGCGCCAAGTGCTCCATGAGGCCGACGAAAAAGGGCAGGTCCTCGCGCCGCACCCGCTTTTCGTAAAGCGTCAGGATGAAACTGCCCGAGGTCGTGCGAAGCAGGTAGTTGGAGTTCTCCACGCCCTCGGCGATGCCCTTGAACGAGGTCACTTCGCCGAGCTCGTACTGGCGCAGGAAGGCCCTGAGGTCCTCGTCGGAGACTTCGGTGTAGACGGCCATCTATCGCGAAAGGGTCGGGGCTCGGAAAAGGGGGACTCGGGAAGACGGTCTTCGCGGATCAGGCCACGGCCGAGGATTCGGTCAGCGCCCGCGGCAGCTTGAACTGCACGTTCTCGGAGGTGACCGTGATCTCCTCCATGGTCACGTCGAAGCGGTCCCGGCAGGCCGCGATAACCTGGTCGATCAGCACGTCGGGCGCCGAGGCGCCGGCGGTGACACCCAGGCAGGCCACGCCGGCCAGCTTCGACCAATCGATGTGGTCGGCGTCCTGGACCAGCATGGCCTTGTCGCAGCCCAGCTTGCGCGCCACCTCGACCAGGCGCTGCGAGTTGGACGAATTGGGCGAGCCGACCACCAGCATGACGTTGCAGCGTGACGCGATGGCCTTGACCGCCTGCTGCCGGTTGGTCGTGGCGTAGCAGATGTCCTCCTTCTTGGGCCCGTGGATGCTCGGGAATCGGCGTTGCAGGATCTCGATCATCTCGGCGGTGTCGTCGACCGACAAGGTGGTCTGGGTGATGAAGGCCAGCCGGTTCGGATCGTCGACCGCGACCGTCTCCGTGTCCTCGACGCTCTCGACCAAGAGGATTTTTCCTTCCGGAAGTTGGCCCATGGTGCCGATCACCTCCGGGTGGCCGGCGTGGCCGATCAGGACGATCTGGCGCCCGGCGCGGGCGTGGCGCTCGGCCTCGCGGTGCACCTTGCTGACCAGCGGGCAGGTGGCGTCCAGGTAGAACAGCCGGCGCGCCTCGGCCTCGGCCGGAACCGTCTTGGGCACGCCGTGCGCGGAGAAGATCACCGGCACGCCCTCGGGCACCTCGTCGAGCTCCTCGACGAACACGGCGCCCTTGGCCTCCAGGCCCTCGACGACATAGCGGTTATGGACGATCTCGTGACGCACGTAGACCGGCGCGCCGAACTTTAGCAGCGCCTGCTCGACGATCTCGATGGCGCGCTCCACGCCGGCGCAGAAGCCCCGTGGGTTGGCGAGCAGAATGTTCAGTGGTGGCTTGTTCATCGGTTTCCCGTGTCTTGCGCGGCCAAGGGGCGGTCCGTTCCGCATGGCCCTCGCATGCCGCCCGCGCCGCCCGCGCCCGCCATGCCCCCGGGCGGCCCTTGTGCTCGACCCGGGCGTTGCCTAAAGTCCCGGCTGGGCCGCCGGCGGAGACAATGAGCGATCGGCCCGCTCGGACCACGCCGAAGATAATATAGGGAAGGGGCGGAAGAAAGGGGATCATGACGGATCCGATTATCGCGCAGAAGGCGCCGTTCAAGTTCAAGGTCGAGGCCGGACGGTACTACGCCTGGTGCGCCTGCGGACGCAGCAAGAAGCAACCACTGTGCGACCATTCCCATTCGGGCACCGGCATCAAGCCCATTATTTACCAAGCCAAAGAAACCGAGGATGTCTGGTTCTGTGGCTGCAAAGCTAGCGCCAAAAAGCCGTTGTGCGACGGCACCCATAAGACTCTCTGAGCCGAATCCGATCGCGGCGGCCATCACGGAGCGGGTTTTCGCCGCCGTGCCGGCGCACGCCGCGCGCCGCGCGAAGCGGCGCTGGCCGCTGGGGCTCGGGCTGCTGGCCTTCGTAATGAGCGGCTGCGGCATGTTCGACCGGGAACCGCCGCCGCCCTGTCCCCGGGCCTTCCCGGTGACCGACGCACGCACGCTGACGCGCTTCACCGGGCAGGGGCGCGATCTCACCGACGTGATTTTCGAGGCCCGGATCGAGGACGTGGCCCTCATCTGCGACTACGACGACGGCGTCATCGAGGCCGACGTGCGCGTGCGCTTCCTGATCGTGGACGGCCCGGCCGACCGCGAACGCGTGGTCGACCTGGCCTATTTCGTCGCCATCGCGACGCGCGATCGCCGGATCGTGGCGCGCGAGGAGTTCGTGCTGTCGATCCCCTTCGAAGGCAACCGCACGCGCGTGCTCGCCACCGACGAGGTCTCGCCGCGAATTCCCCTCGGGCCGGGCCAGAGTGGCGAGGACTACGTGGTCTACGTGGGTCTGGCGCTGACCCCCGGCGAGCTCCAATACAACCGCGAAAACCGTTGATACCAACGCTCCTTGGTATGATACCTAGGAGCGGTTGGACGGCGCCCGGCGGGTGGATGCCCGCGCGCGCGAATCCGTGACCGGACGCGCGGTTGACTTTCCCCGAAAGCGGCGTAGCCTCTCGCTTGCGGCGCCCCCGGATGCCTGGTCGTTCCGGTGGGTGCCGGCCGATGACCCCCCGCGGGAGAGACTGGACCCGCCCCCATCGCGGGCCCGGCGCCGAAGGAGCAACCGCCCCGGAAACTCTCAGGCAAAAGGAGCGCAGGGGAGAGGCACCTCTGGAAAGCGGGCGCGGTTCCACGACGGGACAACGCGTCACACCGAAGGAGTAAGCCGCTCGGACGCACTAAGGTCTTATCGTCTTAGATCGAATCGATCTAAGACGTGAATAAGCCCCTAATTATATGGGTTAGAGGGCGATTCGCGTTTCAAATGGATTCAATTTGAAACGATCGCACTCTAGGCGCCAAGCCGGTGAATCTCTCAGGTTCCGAGACAGAGGGGGCCGTGGCTGCCGTGGGCGGCCGTGGGCCCCTTTGGCGGTCGCAGGAACCTGGTGCCGTGGACCTCTCGAGCCCATTGAAGCAGACCCCGCTCAACGCCCTGCACCGGGAGCTGGGCGCGCGGCTGGTGCCCTTCGCCGGCTACGAGATGCCGGTCCAGTACCCCACCGGCATCCTCAAGGAGCACCGGCACACGCGCGCGGCGGCCGGCCTGTTCGACGTCTCCCACATGGGCCAGGTTCGCCTCGTCGGCGAGAACGCCGCGGTGGCGCTCGAGCGTCTGGTGCCGGTCGACGTGGTCGGCCTGGCCGAAGGCCGCCAGCGCTACGCGCTGTTCACCAACGCGCGCGGCGGCATCCTGGACGACCTGATGATCACCAACGCCGGCGATCACCTTTTCCTGGTGGTCAACGGCGCCTGCAAGGAGCAGGACCTGGCCCATCTGCGGCGCCATTTGGGCGGCGACTGCGCGGTCGAACCCCTGACCGACCAGGCGCTCATCGCCCTGCAGGGCCCACGGGCGGCGGCCGTGATGGCGCGCCTGGTGCCCCGGTCGAGCGAGCTGGTGTTCATGACCGCGGCAACGCTGGAGCTCGACGGCGCCGCCTGCTTCGTCACGCGCTCGGGCTATACCGGCGAGGACGGCTTCGAGATCTCGGTCCCGGCGGACCGCGCCGAGGCGCTGGCGCGCCGGCTGCTCGCCGAGGACGAGGTCGCGCCCATCGGCCTGGGCGCGCGCGATACCT
>JACZWN010000012.1 GCA_022572105.1 Pseudomonadota bacterium
GGCTTTCGGCCAGGAGCGCGTGGCGTGGCGATGCGGGACATCGCAAGCCACGTGCGACGCAGCCCGAAAGCCTTGGGAAACCGTCTCTATGGGTCATCATCAGCGGTCCTTGGTATAAGTTCGCGGCCACCAACCCATGTTCGAAAAAGTCCTCATCGCGAACCGGGGCGAGATCGCGCTCAGGATCCATCGCGCCTGCCGCGAGATGGGCATCGAGACCGTGGCGGTGCACTCGACCGCGGACCAAGACGCCATGCACGTGCGCCTCGCCGACGAGAGCGTCTGCATCGGCCCGCCGCCGGCCAAGGACAGCTACCTGAACGCCTCCGCGATCCTCTCGGCGGCGACCATCACCGGCGTCGACGCGATCCACCCCGGGGTCGGCTTCCTGTCCGAGAACGCCGATTTTGCCACCATGGTCGAGGAGCACGGCCTGGTCTTCATCGGCCCCAAGCCCGAGCACATCAGCCTCATGGGCGACAAGATCGCGGCCAGGCAGGCCGCCGAGACCCTGGGCCTGCCCGTCGTGCCCGGGTCCGAGGGCGCGGTCGCCTCCGCCGAGGACGCCGCACACCTGGCCGAGAAGATCGGCTATCCGGTGCTGATCAAGGCGGCCGCCGGCGGCGGCGGGCGCGGCATGAAGCTGGCGCCGACCCAGGGCGAGCTGCTCGAGGCGTTCAAGTTCGCCCAGATCGAGGCCAAAGCCTCCTTCGGGTTCGACGCGGTATACCTGGAGAAGTTTCTGCCCCACCCGCGCCACATCGAGGTGCAGATCATGGCCGACGGGCAGGGCAACGTCGCGCATCTGGGCGAGCGCGACTGCTCGCTGCAGCGCCGCCACCAGAAGCTGGTCGAGGAATCGCCATCGCCCGCGCTCAACCCCGAGGAGCGCGACCGGATCGGCCGCTTGGCCAGCGCGGCCATGAGCCAGCTCGGCTACCAGAGCGCCGGCACCATCGAGTTCCTGTACCAGAACGGCGAGTTCTACTTCATCGAGATGAACACCCGCCTGCAGGTCGAGCACCCGGTCACCGAGGCGATCACCGGCATCGACCTGGTGCGCGAGCAGATCCGCATCGCCGCGGGCCTGCCGATGAGCTTCGGGCAGGACGACATCACCTTCTCCGGCCACGCCATCGAGTGCCGGATCAACGCCGAGGATCCGGTGACCTTCGTGCCCTCGCCGGGCGTGGTGACCGACTACCACGCGCCCGGTGGGCTCGGCGTGCGGGTCGATTCCGGGCTCTACAGCGGCTACCGGGTGCCGGCCCATTACGACAGCCTGATCGCCAAGCTGATCGTCCACGGCCAGACCCGCAACGAATGCCTGATGCGCCTGCGCCGGGCGCTCGACGAGTTCGTCATCGAGGGCGTGCACACCACGATTCCGCTGCACCAGCGGCTGATCGGCGAGAACGACTTTATCGACGGCAACTACAACATCCACTGGCTGGAGCGCTACGTCGGCAACGAAGAGGGTCGCGCGGAATAGCGTCCCGGGCTATCATCCGGGCGCGATGGAACTGACGCCCGACATCCTGCTCCGGGCCTACGCGATCGGCATCTTCCCGATGGCCGAAGGCCGGGAGCACACGGAGCTCCACTGGATCGATCCCGAGCATCGCGGCGTGTTGCCGCTGGAGGAGTTCCACATTCCGCGCAAGCTCAGGCGCAGGATCCGGCGCGCCGATTTCGAGGTAACCTGCGACAGCGCCTTCACCGAAGTCATCGAAGCCTGCGCCGAGCCGGCGGACAATCGGCCCGACACCTGGATCAACCCCCCGATCCAGCGGCTCTACACGGATCTCCACGAGATGGGCTTCGCCCACTCGGTGGAGTGCTGGCACGACGGCGCGCTCGTGGGCGGCCTGTACGGCGTGTCGCTGGGCGCCGCGTTCTTCGGCGAGAGCATGTTCACCCGCGTGCCCGACGCCAGCAAGGTGGCGCTCGCGCACCTGGTGCTGCGCCTGCGCAAGGGCGGCTTCCGCCTGCTCGACACCCAGTTCGTCACCCCGCACCTGCGCCGCTTCGGGGTGGTCGAGGTTCCGCGCCAGGACTACCGCAGCCGCCTAGCCCAGGCGATCACCGCCCAGGCCCGTTTCCCGGCCGAGGTGAGCGACGCCGAGCTCGCGGCGTTCCTGAAGGAGGTGGGCCTGAAGGAGGTGGGTCTGAAGGAATTGCGTCTGAAGGAGGTGGGCCTGAAGGAGGTGGGCCTGAAGGAGGTGGGCCTGAAGGAGGCGGGCGGCGAGTCGTAGCGGCCCGGCCGGCGCCCCTCGCCGTTTAGTCGAACAGCGCGTCGACCGCGGACTGGTCGAGCTTGGCGGTGTGGCCGTGGATGATCGCGCTACACCGGTCGATGCAGGACTGCAGGTTGCGCGAGACCTCGGCCACGGCGAGCTCGATGCGGCCTTGCTCGCCAGTCGCGACCGCCTGCTCGATCGCGCTCAAGCCCTCGGCGACTAGGCCGTTCATCTTCGCGACCGTGTCGTCGAAGGGCTCGCGGAACCTGGGCGGCGCGTTCTCGTAGGCCAGGATCGCCAGCTCCTTGTCGGTGAAGACGCTATCCCGGAAGTGCGCCTGGTAGGTCTTGGGGGCCCAGGCCTTGGCGTCGTCGAGGCATTCCGGCATCATGGGCACCATGTCGAGGATCATGACTATTTCATTGAAATGATTGAGATAATCTGTCGCGAGCAGGGTTTCCTCGTTGATGTTCTTGCCCTTGACCAGGAGGCTGAAGGTGCGCGAATAGGCCGGCCGGCCGGGCGCCGCCTCCGGCTCATCCAGTTTCGCCGCGTTGTCCTGCCCCAGGCTCATGCCGGTCCGTTTCCGGGGGCGCGGCTCGGCGCACCCCTTTTGCGCTCGCTCCGGGGTTAACCCCCGGTCGTGTTCAGATATCCTAACCTTTAGGGTTTCCGAATTCGTTAAATTGCGGGAATCAAAGGATTCCTAGGGTTTAGCCCGGTCCGCGGCGGCCCGCCCGTCCGCCTCCCGCGCCGCGCTCGGATGTGTTAGGCTGGCGTCCTTGCGTTGGATGCCAGCCGGATTGAAATCATTGAAGTTCCTCTTGCTGCTTACGCTGGTGTTGCTCGCCGGGCCGTTGGCGGTGGCGCTCGGCGGCCTGACCACGCTGGGCGCCGACTGGCGCACGGCCAACCGCGACAGCGCCGGCATCGCGCCCGACCCGGCTCGCGCCCTGGAGCCGATCGTCCAGGTCTACGGCGCCCGCGCCTTCGGCTGGCGCGGCGCCTTCGCGGTGCACACCTGGATCTCGGTCAAGCGCCGCGGCGCGCCCAGCTTCACGACCTACCAGGTCATCGGCTGGCGCCAGCGGCAGGGCTTGCCGGCCCTGGTCAGCCGCGAGGAGCCGCCCGACCGGCGCTGGTTCGGCGCCCGGCCGGAGGTTTACGTCGACCTGCGCGGCCCCGGCGTCGAGGCCCTCATCGACAAGGTCGAGGCCGCGGTCGCCGACTATCCGTTCCAGGACGCCTATCGGACCTGGCCGGGGCCGAACTCCAACACCTTCACGGCGCACGTCGCCCGCGCGGTGCCGGAACTCGGCCTCGACCTGCCGCCGACCGCGATCGGCAAGGATTATCTCGGCGCCGGCACCTTCCTCGCGCGCGCCCCCAGCGGCTCCGGCTATCAGGTCTCGCTGTTCGGCGTGCTCGGCCTGCTCGTCGCGATCGAGGAAGGCTTCGAGATCAACTTGCTCGGCCTCGGCTTCGGGGCGGATCCTCTGGACCTGGCCCTCCGGCTGCCCGGTCTGGGCCGCATCGGCGGCTCATAATACCAAGGAGCGCTGATAATGACCCAAAGTCGGCATATCCCCAGTTGCATCTGGTTGTTTTATTAGCCGGCTTCGGGCAGGCTTCCCTCTGGGCTTTCGGAAAGGTCAATGGCAAGAATATTGATCATCGACGACGAGGACGAGCTGCGCTCGATGCTCCGTCAAATGCTCGAGCAAGCGGGTCACGAGGTCACGGAAGCGGTCAACGGCGCCGAGGGCATGCGATTGTACGAGCAAGACCGGCCCGACCTGATCATCACCGACATCATCATGCCGGAGAAGGAGGGCGTCGAGACCATCATCGCGCTGCGCCGGGCCGACCCCGACCTGCCGATCATCGCGATCTCGGGCGGCGGCCGGCTCGATGCCACGGACTTCCTGACCATGGCCGGGAAGCTGGGCGCCCGCCGCACCCTCTCGAAGCCGTTCCGCCGCGACCAGCTTCTCGAAGCGGTCGGCGAGTGCCTCGCGGAGGACGAGGCCTAGGCAGGTTTTCGAAACTCCGCCCACACGGCCGTGTGGGCGGGCTTCACAAAACCTACCAGACTCTTTAAGGGCTTGCAGCGAGATCCTGGCCCGGCCTGACAACAAGCTGGCCGGATCGGCGCGCCCCGGCCGGGCCACGATGAAAAGGGCTGGCCTGCAAGAAGCACTGTCTTTATCTAAAGCCGGGTTCGGGGGAAAGATTACGGGCCTTCAACCGTATCAGAGGTACGATATGAGCGTTTGGGGCAAGATACTCGGCGGCGCCGCGGGCTTCGCGCTCGGCGGTCCCTTGGGCGCCCTCATCGGGGCGGTCGCCGGCCACGCGGTCGACAAGATACGCGCGGACGAGCCGAGCGACGCCACCAAGGGCATCGCCTTCACCATCGGCGTCATCGTGCTCGGCGCCAAGATGGCCAAGGCCGACGGCAAGGTCACGCAGGACGAGGTCGCCGCCTTCAAGGAGGTGTTCCAGGTCCCGCCCGAGGAGATCAAGAACGTCGGCCGCCTGTTCAATCAGGCGCGCAAGGACGCCAGCGGCTTCGAGCCCTACGCCCAGCAGATCGGGCGCATGTTCCGCGACCACCCGGCGGTGCTGGAGGAGCTGATCGACGGCCTGTTCCACATCGCCCGCGCCGACGGCCGGGTGACCGACGAGGAACTCTCGTACCTGGAGCGGATCGCGGAAATTTTCGGCTTCAAGGCGGCCGAATGGGACCGCATCCGGGCCGGCAACATGGGACCGGACGCCGCCGATCCCTTCGAGATACTGGGCGTCGCACGGGACGCCGAGGACACGGCGATCAAGACCGCCTACCGCAAGCTGGTGCGCGAGAACCACCCGGACCGGCTGATCGCCCAGGGCATGCCGGCGGAGTTCGTCCAGCTGGCCAACGACAAGCTGGCGACCATCAACACGGCTTACGACCGCATCCGCGAGCTGCGCGGACTCAGCTAATGGCGCCGCCACCGCCCCTGGTCGCCCTCAACGCGGCGACGGTCGCCTTCGGCGGCGTGGCGCTGTTCGAAGCACTGTCGATCGGCCTGAGCCGCGGCGAGCGCGCCTGCCTGGTCGGGCGCAACGGCAGCGGCAAATCGACCCTGCTCAAGCTGCTGGCCGGCTTGATCGAACCCGACGCCGGCGAGCGCTTCGTCCAGCCCGGCACGACGGTCGCCTACCTGGCGCAGGACCCGCTGCCGCCGCCCGGGGAGACCGTGGCCGGCTACGTCGCGGCGGGCCTTCGGGAAACCCGCGGCGAGGACGCGTCCGCGCGCCACCGGGTCGACGCCGTGCTGGCGCGGGTCGGTCTCGAGGGCAAGCGCGCGCTCGGCACGCTGTCCGGCGGCGAGGGCCGGCGCGCGGCGCTTGCCCGTGCGCTGGTCGGCGACCCGGACGTCCTGCTCCTCGACGAGCCCACCAACCACCTGGACCTGCCGACCATCGAAAGGCTCGAGGAGGAATTGTTGCGCTTCAAGGGCGCGCTCTTGATCGTCAGCCACGACCGGGCGTTCCTGAACCGGCTGTCGAACGCCACGCTGTGGCTCGACCGCGGCCGACTGCGCCGTCTGGACCAGGGCTTCGCCCAGTTCGAGGCCTGGGCCGAGGCGCTCCGCGCGCGCGAGGACCAGGCGCTGCACAAGCTGGATCGCAAGATCGTGCGCGAAGAGCGCTGGCGGCACCGCGGCATCACCGCCCGGCGCAAGCGCAACCAGGGTCGCCTCACCCGGCTCGAGGAGCTGCGCCGGCAACGCGCCGAATGGCTGCGCCGCCCCGGGCCGGCCAAGCTCGCCGCCGCCGCCACCGGACGCCAGAGCAATCTCGTGATCGAGGCGGAGTCCATCGGCAAGGCCTTCGCCAAGGCCGACGGCACGGAGCGCGTCGTGCTCGCCGACTTCTCGACCCGGATCCGGCGCGGCGACCGGATCGGCATCATCGGCCCCAACGGCGCCGGCAAGACGACCCTGGTGCGCCTCCTGATCGGCGATCTCGCGCCCGACCACGGCAGCTTGCGCCTCGGCGCCGGGGTGAGCCCGCTCTACTTCGACCAGCGGCGCGAGAGCCTGGACCCGGAGGCGACGCTGTGGCAGACCCTGGTGCCCGGCGGCGGCGACTCGCTGATGGTGCGCGGCCGCCAGCGTCACGTCGTCGCCTACCTGCGCGACTTCCTGTTCGATGAGGGCCAGGCGCGCCAGCCGGTCAAGAGCCTGTCCGGCGGCGAGCGCAACCGACTGCTGCTGGCGTGCCTGTTCGCGCGGCCGAGCGACCTCCTGGTGCTCGACGAGCCGACCAACGACCTCGACCTGGAGACCCTCGACCTTCTGGTCGAGACGCTCGACGATTACCCGGGCACGCTCATCCTGGTCAGCCACGACCGCGATGTCCTGGACCGCCTGGCGACCGGGATCATCGCCATCGAGGCCGGCGGCCGGGCGATCGAGTACGCCGGCGGCTACAGCGACACCCTGGCCCAACAGCGCGGGCGCGCCGAGACCGGGCCGCGCGACGCCGCGGCGCAAGCCACCCGCAAGGCGCCCGCGGCGCGCGCCAAGCGCGCCGCCCGCAAGCTCGGCTACAAGGAGCAGCGCGAACTCGCGCGCCTGCCCGGCGAGATCGAGCGCCTCGAGATCGATCTCGCCGCACTGGGGGACAAGCTGGCCGACCCGGAGCTCTACGAGCGCGATCCGGAGGCCTTCGAGGCAACGGCGGCGCGGCTCGAAGCCGCGCGCGCGCGCCTGAGCGCGGCCGAGACGCGCTGGCTCGAACTGGAGGCGCGGCGCGAAGAGCTCGAAGCGGCCCGGAACCAAGCCTGAACGCCGATCGCCGGGGCCTGGCCTCGGCCATGCCGGCTGCCTTCGGCCCAGACCGGGGATGGGCGGTGCTGGTCAAAGGTCGACCGGCGCGCCTAATCTGACGGTGCCTGCGATGCGAAAACGGGAGGAACCGGGATGTATACGAAAGAAATCGCCGAGATAGACGGCAGCCCGATGCAAATTCTGGTTTTCGCGCCCGATGGCGACGGGCCCTTTCCCGGGATCGTCGTGGCCCAACACCTCCCGGTCGCCCATATGGGCCTCGAACGGGATCCGTTCACGATAGACGTCGGCGAACGGCTGGCGGGCGCCGGTTATGCCTGTGTCATACCCTACATTTTTCACTGGTGGCCGCCGGAAGAGGACATTGCGGTCAAACGCGAGACATTCCGGGACGACCGGGTGGTTCTCGACATGAACGCCGCCTACGCGTTGCTGGCGGGCATGGCGGAGGTGGATAGCGGCCGCATCGGAATCATCGGGCATTGCTGGGGCGGCAGGGTGGCATGGCTCGCCGCGTGCCATAACCCGAATTACCAGGCGGTCGCCGTTCTTTATGGGGGGCGAATAAAAATTGCCTTGGGGCCGGACAGCGTAGCGCCTATCGAACTCGCGGACCGCATCCCATGTCCGGTGATCGGAATCTTCGGAAATGACGACGAAAATCCATCCCCCGCGGACGTGGACGACCTATCCGCCGCGCTCGCCGACGCCGGCGTCGCGCACGAGTTTCATCGCTATGACGGCGCCGGACACGGGTTTCAGGATTTCGTCAACGAGGAGCGTTACCGCAAGCAAGCGGCCGCCGATGCATGGGACAAGGTTCTCGCGTTTTTTGCCGATCGGTTGAAATCGTAACCGGGTCTGTCTCGTGCCCAAGGACTGGCCGATGGAGGCGTACGGGTTCGGGCAGTCGCTCTTGCGCAAGGAGGATGGGCGGCGGCTGACCGGCCGGGGACGCTTTCCCGGCGATATCGACTGGCCGCGCCAGGCCCACGGCCAGGTCCTGCGCTCGCCCCATGCCGATGCCGAAATCCGCGCCATCGATGCCTCGGCGGCGAAGCGGGCCCCGGGCGTTGTCGCCGGCCGGGGAACCTGTTACTGGCTGGCGCGCCCCGCCCCCCTTCGAGGAAACACCCCCGATGCCGCGCGTCATCGAGTGCCCCTCGCCCAACTTCGACGCCCGGCCGCAAGATCAGCCGGAGGGCCAAGCGGTCGACATCCTGCTGCTGCATTACACCGGCATGGAGAGCGCCACGGCGGCGCTGGCGCGCATGTGCGACGAGAGCGCCAAGGTCAGCGCCCACTACTGCATCGACGAGGACGGGGCGCTGACCCGCCTGGTGCCCGAGGACAAGCGCGCCTGGCACGCGGGCGTGGCGTCCTGGGCGGGCGCGAGCGACATCAACGCGCGCGCGATCGGCATCGAGCTGGTCAACCCGGGCCACGAGTTCGGCTACCGGGCGTTCCCGGAGGCGCAGATGGCGGCCTTGATCGAACTCGCCCGGGACATTCTCGCGCGCCACCCGATCCCGGCGCATCGCGTGCTCGGCCATTCCGACGTGGCGCCGCTGCGCAAGCAGGACCCGGGCGAGCTGTTCGACTGGGCGCGCCTGGCCGAGAACGGGATCGGCTTGTGGCCGGGCGATGCGCCGGCCGTCGAGCGTCCCGAGGAGGCCGAGGTCAAGCGCGCGCTGGCCGCCTTCGGCTACGGCTACCTGGACCAGGACTTCGCGGCCGTGCTCGGGGCCTTCCAGCGCCACTTCCGCCCCGCGGCCGTGACCGGCGAGGTGGACGGCGAGACCGCCGGGCGCCTCGAGGCCTTGCCGAGCCTGGTTGACGCGGGCCCTCGGGAGACCTAGGTGTTGAGGTGGTCAGACGGCCGGATGGCCGCTCTCGGCGCCCGGGCTCGGTTCCGGCGCCGGGGGAGGAAAGTCCGGGCTCCACGGAAACACGGTGCCGGGTAACGCCCGGCGGGGGCGACCCTAGGGAAAGTGCCACAGAAAGCAAACCGCCCGCCGAAGCCCCCCCCGGGGGCGAAGACGGGTAAGGGTGAAAGGGTGCGGTAAGAGCGCACCGCGCCCCCGGCAACGGGGGCGGCACGGCAAACCCCACCGGGAGCAAGACCAAGTAGGGACGGCAGATCGGTTTCGATCGGGCGGGTTTCCGCGCCGCCGTCCGGGTAGGTCGCGCGAGGCGTCCGGCGACGGGCGTCCCAGATGAATGGCCATCCATCCGCGCGTGTCATGCGCGCGGGGGACAGAACCCGGCTTACAGGCCGTCTGACCGCCTCTATCATGTCCTCTATCGCTTCGATCCCGAGATGGCTCGGTTCCGAGCCGCAACGCGCGGCCGGCGTGGCCACCACGCCGGGCCTGTTTCACTAAAAGAACATTGCACGAACAAAATGTTGCCACAGTTGGCATTGAGACTGCATTTGAACAAACCCAAGTCGGAGCCGAGGTCATCTCCGCCGGAACATGATTCCGCCGCGTTAATAGCTTCTTAACCCATCCGAATTATTTGTCTTCCCGTTGACACCCATGAAATCCCATGGTATCCCATTCAATCCCGTCACAGGGACCAACGGTCACGGTCAAACCGGGACCGGGATGCGGGGAACAGAATCAGGCGGAAGACGTCGGGGACGGCACAAGTGGCGGTATTTATCGGGACCTTCGAGAATAAGGTCGACCGCAAGGGTCGGGTTTCGGTCCCGGTCCAATTCCGCCAGATGCTGGCCGGGCAATCGTTCCAGGGCATCGTCGCGTTTCGCTCCTATCGCGCCGCCGCGATCGAGGCCTGCGGCATCGACTTCATGGAGCGTCTGAACGACAGCGTGTCCTCCATGGATCTCTTCTCCGACGCCCACGACGATCTCGCGGCGATCATCTTCGCCGACTCCCAGCAGTTGCCCTTCGACGGCGACGGCCGGATCGTCCTGCCGCCCAGGCTGGCCGAGCACGCCGGCATCGCCGAGCGCGCCGCCTTCGTCGGCAAGGGGCCGATCTTCCAGATCTGGGAGCCGGACGCCCTCGAAGCGCACAAGGAGGACGCCCGAGCGCGCGCCCGGTCCCAGGGCCTGACCCTGCCCTTGCGTCCGAACCGGGAGGGTGGCCGATGACCGGCGCCCCCCCCGGCACCTCCCAGAGCACGGAGAGCGCCGCGCGGCCCAGCCCCGGCGGGCACACGCCGGTCATGCTGCGCGAGGTGCTGGCCGCGCTCAGCCCCCGCGACGGCGCCATCTACGTCGATGGCACCTTCGGCGCCGGCGGCTACGCCGAGGCGATCCTGGACGCCGCCGACTGCCGGGTCTGGGGCATCGACCGCGACCGGGCGGCGGTGACGCGGGGCCAGGCCATGGCGCGCCGCTACGGCGAGCGCCTGACCGTCATCCAAGGGCGCTTCGGCGTCATGGACCGCCTGCTCGGCGAGCGCGAGGTCACGGCCGTGGATGGCATCGCGCTCGATATCGGCGTCTCCTCGATGCAGCTCGAGGACGCCGAGCGCGGCTTCTCGTTCCGCGCCGACGGGCCGCTCGACATGCGCATGACGCCGGAGGGCGAGGATGCCGGACCGAGCGCCGCGGAGGTGGTCAACGATTTGCCGGAAGCCGAGCTCGCCGAGGTGATCTCGCGCTACGGCGAGGAGCGCCGCGCGCGCCAAGTCGCCCGCGCGATCGTCGCGGCCCGGCGCGAGCGCCCGATCGAGCGCACCGCGCACCTGGCCGAGATCGTGCGCAAGGCGGTCCGGCGCGGCGCCAAGGGCGGCACCAAGGGCCGACATCGCGGGATCGACCCGGCGACCCGCACGTTCCAGGCGCTGCGCATCTACGTCAACGACGAGTTGGGCGAGCTCGACCGCGGCCTGCGCGCCGCCGAGCGCCTGCTCGCCCCCGGCGGGCGGCTCGCCGTCGTCTCCTTCCATTCGCTCGAGGACCGGGCGGTCAAGTCTTTCCTGCGTGAGCGCGCGAGCGCCGGCGCGCGCGGCTCGCGCCACCGGCCCGAGAGCCCGACGCCCGAGCGCCGCGACCCGACTTTCCGGCCCCTCACCAGGGGCGCTTGCCGGCCCGGCCGGACGGAATGCGAGGCCAATCCGAGGGCTCGCTCCGCCCGGATGAGGGCGGCCGAGCGCACCGCGGCGCCGGCCTGGGACACGCCGCGGACCGGCGGCGCCCCGGCGCAAGGGGGCGCGTCGTGACCCGGGTCGCCGGACTCCTGTTCTTCCTGACCGCCGCCGGCGCGGCGCTGTTCCTGTTCTACATCAAGCAGGAGGTGCGGGAGATGGAAGAGGAACTCGGCATCGTGCACCGGGACATCCTGCGCCACCAGGAGGCGATCCGGGTCCTCAAGACCGAGTGGAGCTATCTGAACCAACCCGCGCGCATCGCCGATCTGGCCGCGCGCCACCTCGACCTGCGGCCGCTCACGGCCCGGCAGTTCGTGCGCCTCGAGGATCTGCCGCCGCGCGGCGCGCGATCGGCGTCCTCCGAGGTACCGGCGGCGTCGGGCGCGGCGCCGACCCTGGCCCCAACCCTGGCCCCAACCCTGGCCAAAGCGCCCGCGCCACGCAAAGGTCCGCGGAAAGACACGGCCTTGACCGAGGCGGGGAACGCGCGATGACCCGCCATCCGACCCGATCCTCCCTGAACTTGCGCTCCCGGGACCCGGACGCCCGTCCGGCCCGGGAGCGCATTTTTTCGGGGAGCGCGCGATGACCCGCCGTCCCGAGCAATTCTCCCTCAACTTGCGCCCCGGGAACTTGCGCTCCCGGGACCCGGACGCCCGGGCGGCGCGGGATTTCGCGGCACGGGATTTTATGGACGGCGGCGGCGCGCCGGCCCTGGAGACCGGCCGTACCCGTTTGCTGGTGGCCGGCATGGTGTTCGCGCTGGCCTTCATCGTCATCGGCTGGCGGCTCGTCGACATCGCCGCCTTCTCGCCCGGCGGCGAGCCCCGGATCGCCGCGACGCCCCCGGCGCCGGCCTTCGAGAGCGGCCGCGCCGACATCGTCGACCGCAACGGCGTGGTGCTCGCCACCAGCCTGCCGACCGCCTCGCTTTACGCCAACCCGCGCCAGGTGCGCGATCCCGCCGGCGCCGCGGCGCGCCTGGTGCGCGCCCTTCCGGACCTGTCCCGGACCGAGATCCGCGCCAAGCTTTCGACCGACCGCGGCTTCATCTGGCTCAAGCGCAACCTGACGCCGCGCGAGCAGTACCGGGTCAACCGCCTCGGCATCCCGGGCCTCTATTTCGAGCGCGAAGAGCGCCGCTTCTATCCGCACGGACGCCTGACCGCGCACAGCATCGGGTTCACCGACGTCGACAACAAGGGCCTGGCCGGCGTCGAGCGGTCCTTCGACGCGGTGCTGCGCGGGCGGGCCGAGCCGCTCACGCTCAGCCTCGACCTCAGGGTCCAGCACGTGCTCGCCCGGGAGCTCGCCGCCGCCATGACGGAGTTCGCCGCCATCGGCGCGGCCGGGCTGGTGATGGACGCGGCAACGGGCGAGGTGCTGGCCATGGTCTCCCTGCCCGACTTCGACCCGAATCGGCCCGGGACGGCGGCGCCGGAGGCCCGCTTCAACCGGGCCAGCCTCGGCCTCTACGAGATGGGTTCGGTG
The DNA here is from genome assembly GCA_022572105.1 of Pseudomonadota bacterium. Classification (GTDB taxonomy): domain Bacteria; phylum Pseudomonadota; class Alphaproteobacteria; order Kiloniellales; family J153; genus JACZWN01. The sequence goes on from JACZWN010000012.1 coordinate 12,701, forward strand.
TTCAAGATCTTCACCGTCGCCATGGCCCTCGACGAGGGCGTGGTGACCCTCGACGACGGCTACGACGCCAGCAAGCCGATCCGCATCGCCCGCTTCACGATCAACGACTTCCATGCGAAGAACCGCTGGCTCTCCGTGCCCGAGATCTTCATGTACTCGAGCAACATCGGCGCCGCGCGCATGGCCATGGACACCGGCACCGCCGTGCAGCAGGCGTTCCTCGGCCGGCTCGGACTGACCCGGCCGGCGGACATCGAGCTGGCCGAGGTCGGCCGGCCCATGGTCCCCTCGCCGTGGCGCGAGATCAACACCGTGACCATCGCCTACGGCCACGGCCTGGCGGTCAGCCCGGTGCAAATGGCGAGCGCGGTCGTGGCCGTGGTCAACGGCGGCGAGTTCCGCCCAGCGACGCTGATCAAGCACGCCGAGGGCGAGCGCCCGGCGGGTACGCGGATCATGAGCCGGGACACCTCGCTCAAGATGCGCCGGCTGCTGCGCCTGGTGGTGCGCCGCGGCACCGGCCGCCAGGCCGACGCCGAGGGCTACAGGGTCGGCGGCAAGACCGGAACCGCGGACAAGCTGATCGGCGGCCGTTACGCGCGCGACGCGCGCATCGCCTCCTTCGCGGCCGCCTTCCCGATAAACGACCCGCGTTACGTCATCTTCGTGATGGTCGACGAACCCAAGGGCATCGCGCGCACCCATGGCTACGCGACCGGCGGCTGGGTCGCCGCCCCGATCGTGCGGCGCGTGGTGGAACGGATCGGCCCGATTCTGGGCGTCGAGCCCGTCCGCGACGGCGCGCACGAAGACGGCGGCGAAGAACTCCTGGTGCGGGCAAAAGCGAGAGCTTCGAAGGTTGCGACTAACTGATCTGATCAAGGACACGGCGACTGAAATGACACCTGCGGCAGCCCTGGCAGACATCGAGATTCGCGGTCTCTCGGCGGACAGCCGCAAGGTCGGTCCGGGATTCCTGTTCGCCGCCCTGCCGGGCAGCCGGGAGGATGGCCGCAGCTATATCGATCACGCCGTCGACAACGGCGCGGTCGCCGTGCTGGCGCCGACCGGAACCACGCTCAAGGACCACGAGCCGCCGGTCCGCCTGGTGACCGACGACAACCCGCGCCGGCGTTTGGCGCTCATGGCGGCGCGCTTCTACGGGCGCCAGCCCGAGGTGGTCGCCGCGGTCACCGGCACCAACGGCAAGACCTCGGTGGTCAGCTTCACCCGGCAGATCTGGCGTCATCAGGGGCGCGAAGCGGCGAGCCTCGGGACGCTCGGCCTGTGCCCGGCCCGGCCCGGCGCGCCCCAGTCGCTGACCACGCCCGATCCCATCGAGTTGCACCGCTGTCTGGCGAGCCTCGCCGAGGACGGCGTGGAACACCTGGTCATAGAGGCCTCGAGTCACGGCCTCGACCAGTACCGGCTCGACGGCATCAAGATCACGGCCGCGGCCTTCACCAACCTGTCGCGCGACCATCTGGATTATCACGGCGACATGGCGTCCTACCTGGCCGCCAAGATGCGCCTGTTCGAGGAGCTTCTGGCCCCGGGCGGCACGGCGGTGCTCAACGCCGACTCGTCGGTCTTCGAGGAGCTGCGCGGCCTTTGCTCGCGGCGCCGGATCGAGATCCTGTCCTACGGGATCGCCGATAGCGATTTGCGCCTCATGACCCAGGAGCCCACGCCTAACGGGCAGACCTTGATGCTCGACCTCTTGGGCCGGGCGCACCGGGTCGAGCTGCCGCTGGTCGGCACCTTCCAGGCACCCAACGCACTGGCCGCGCTCGGCCTGGCGATCGCGACCGGGCTTACCCCGGAGGCCGCGATCGAGGCGCTGCCCCGGCTCAAAGGCGTGCCCGGGCGCATGGAGCGGGTCGCGCGCACGCCGGCGGGCGGCCAGGTCTTCGTCGACTACGCCCACACGCCGGGCGCGCTCGAGACGGTCCTGCGGGCGATCGCGCCGCACACCGAGGCGCGGCTGTGGGTCGTGTTCGGCTGCGGCGGCGACCGCGACCGCGGCAAGCGGCCGATCATGGGCGAGATCGCCTGCCGCCTGGCGAATCGCGTCATCGTTACCGACGACAACCCGCGCGGCGAGGACCCGGCGGCGATCCGCCGGGAGATCCTCGCCGCCGCGCCGCAAGCCGAGGAGTTTTCCGATCGGGGGGAGGCCATCGCCAGCGCGATGGCCGCTCTAGGCCCGGGCGACGTCCTGGTCATAGCGGGGAAGGGCCACGAATCCGGACAGATTGTCGGGGACCGGGTTCTGCCCTTTAACGACCGAGACGTCGCCCGGGCCACCGTTACGCGCCTCGCGGGCGAGGCCGGGGCCGGTGGCGAAGCGGCCGGTGGCCGGGGGAACCGCGACCGGGGGGGCGGCCGGTGAGCGGCGTACCTCTCTGGACCGCCGCCCGGGCGGCCGAGGCGGCCGGCGGCCACAGCACCGCGCAATGGACGGCAAGCGGCGTCTCGATCGACAGCCGCAGCGTCGCACCCGGCGATCTCTTCGTCGCCCTCCAAGGGCCCAACTTCGACGGCCACGACTTCATCGCCAAGGCCTTCGAAATGGGCGCCGCGGCGGCGCTCTCGCACCGCCGGCCCGAGGTCCCCGGACCCGCCGGCCTTGGCGGGCCGGGACCGCTGTTGCTGGTCGAGGACACCATGGTCGCGCTGCGGCGCCTCGGCCAGGCCGCGCGCGCGCGCAGCCGCGCGCGCTTCATCGGGGTCACCGGCAGCGTCGGCAAGACCGGCACCAAGGAGGCCCTGGCGCGCTGCTTGCGCGCCCAGGCCCCAACCGCGGCCAGCGCCGGCGGCCTGAACAACCATTGGGGCCTTCCCTTGAGCCTGTCGCGCCTGACCCACGACGCCGCCTACGGGGTCTTCGAGCTGGGCATGAATCATCCCGGCGAGATCCGCGACCTGACTGCCCTGCTGCGCCCCGAGGTCGCGCTGATCACCAACGTGGAGGCCGTGCACCTCGGCCATTTCGACTCGCTCGAGGAGATCGCGGACGCCAAGGCGGAGATCTTCGAGGGCATGGGACCGGAGGGCACGGCCGTGCTCAACCGGGACAACCCGCACTTCGAGCGCCTCGCCGCCAAGGCGCGGGCCGCCGGGCTCGATCGAATCGTCGGCTTCGGCCGCGACGCCGGTGCCGAGGCGCGGCTGCTCGATTGCGCGCTGGAGGCCACGGGCAGCCGGGTCGACGCCGAGATTCTGGGCGAACGCCTGCACTACACGGTCGCGCTGCCCGGCTCGCACTGGGTCATGAACTCGCTCGCGGTGCTGGCCACGGCCGCCGCGGTCGGCGCCGACGTCGTGCGGGCGGCCGTCGAACTGGCGCACCTCGAACCGCTCAAAGGGCGCGGCATGCGCCACGATATCGACCTGCCCGACGGCGCTTTCGAGCTCATCGACGACAGCTACAATGCCAGCCCGACCTCCATGCGCGCCGCTTTCGAGGTGCTCGGCCAGGCCGCCGTCGGGCCGGAAGGGCGGCGCATCGCGGTCCTCGGCGACATGCTCGAATTGGGCCAGCGCGCGGCCGAGGTGCACGCCGAGCTGGCCCGGCCGCTTCAGGCCGCCGGCGTCGATCTGGTCTTCGCCTGCGGGCCCGAAATGGCCGCGCTCGCCAGCGCCCTGCCCGCGCGGATGCGCGGCGCCCACGCCGCCGACTCGACCGCGCTGCTGGCGCCGATCACCGAGGCCGTGGCCGCCGGCGACGTGGTTCTGGTCAAAGGCTCGCTCGGCAGCCGCATGGGCCTGGTGGTCGAGGCGCTGATGGACATGGCGTGCATCCTGCCGCGCGCCGCCAACGGCGAGTAGAGCGGGAGGGCGGCGGCCATGCTGTACAACCTTCTCGTCTCCTTCGCCGACGACGTGAGCATCTTCAACGTTTTCCGCTACCTCACCTTCCGCAGCGGCGCCGCGGTCATGACCGCGCTCATCATCTCCTTCGTGCTCGGCCCGCGCATTATCGCCTGGCTCAAGGCCAAGCAGGGCGAAGGCCAGCCGATCCGCGAGGACGGGCCGGCCAGCCATCTGCTCACCAAGCAGGGCACGCCGACCATGGGCGGCGTCCTGATCCTGCTCAGCATCGTCAGTTCGACCCTGCTCTGGGCCGATCTGGCCAACGGCTTCGTCTGGGCGGTGCTGGCGGTGACCTGCGGCTTCGGCCTGGTCGGTTTCGCCGACGATTACCTGAAGCTGACGCGACGCAGCGTCAAGGGCCTGCCCGGCCGGATCAAGCTGACCGCGCAGATCGTCATCGGGACCGGGGTCACCCTGTGGATCTGGTACCTCACCCCGGAGGGCTTGGCGACCCATCTGGCGGTTCCCTTCCTGAAGGACCTTCTCATCGACCTGGGCTGGTTCTTCGTGCCCTTCGCCGTCCTGGTCATGGTCGGCTCGTCGAACGCGGTCAACCTGACCGACGGGCTGGACGGTCTGGCGATCGTGCCCGTGATGATCGCGGCCGGCTGCTTCGCGCTCATCGCCTATCTGGTCGGCAACACGGTGTTCGCCAACTATCTGCAGCTCCACTACGTGGCCGGCAGTGGCGAGCTCGCGGTTTTCTGCGGCGCGCTGGTCGGCGCCAGCCTGGGCTTCCTGTGGTTCAACGCGCCGCCGGCCATGGTGTTCATGGGCGACACCGGCTCGCTCAGCTGCGGCGGCGCGCTCGGCGGCATCGCGGTGGTCACCAAGCACGAGCTGGTGCTCGCCATCGTCGGCGGCCTGTTCGTGCTCGAGACGGTTTCGGTCATCGTCCAGGTGGTGTCCTTCAAGTTGACCGGCCGGCGGGTCTTCCGCATGGCGCCGCTGCACCATCACTTCGAGCAGAAGGGCTGGGCCGAGCCGACCATCGTGATCCGGTTCTGGATCATCGCGTCGATCCTGGCGCTCGCGGGTCTCGCGACCCTCAAGCTGCGGTGAGGGGAGGAAGCGCGGGCGTGATCGATTTGGGCTTCTTCGGCGGTTTTCCGGTCGCCGTGCTCGGGCTCGGCAAGTCGGGCCTGTCGGCGGCGCGCGCGCTCGGGAACAGCGGCGCCGAGGTCTGGGCCTGGGACGACAGCGAGGACCAACGCGCCGCGGCGCGCGCCCGGGATATCCCGCTGGTCGACCTCTACACCTGCAATTGGCGCGAGCTGACCAGCCTGATCATCTCGCCCGGCATCGCGCACACCCACCCGGAGCCCCATCCGGTGGCCGCGCTCGCCAAGGAGCACGGCTGCGAGATCATCGGCGACATCGAGCTCTTGGCGCGCGCCCAGCCCGACACCGGCTACCTCGGCGTGACCGGCACCAACGGCAAATCGACCACGACCGCGCTCATCGGCCACATCCTCGAGCTTTCGGGACGCAGGGTCGCGGTCGGCGGCAACCTGGGCCCGCCGGCCCTCGACCTCGACCCCTTGGACACGGAGGGCATGTACGTCCTGGAAATGTCGTCCTACCAGATCGATATCACGCTTTCGATCACCTTCGACGTGGCCGTTCTGCTCAACCTCTCCCCGGATCACCTCGAGCGCCACGGCGGCTTCGAGGGCTACGTCGCGGCCAAGCGGATGATCTTTCACCGCCAGACCACGCCGCGCAGCGCGGTCATCGGCGTCGACGACGAGGCCTGCCGCAAGATCTTCGCCGATCTGACGGCGGCCGGCGATCAGCTCGTGACCCCGATCTCCGGGGAGACCCCCGCGCCCGGCGGGGTCTACGTGCAGGGCGGCGTGCTCCGCGACGATACCGACGGCCAAGCGGTGCCGGCGCTCGATCTGAAGGAGGTGGCGAGCCTTCCGGGCGTGCACAACTGGCAGAACGCGGCCGCCGCCTACGCCGCCTGCAAGGCGGCCGGCGTCGCGCCGCCGGTGATCGCCGCCTGCCTGCGCAGCTTCCCCGGCCTGGCGCACCGGCAGGAGACCATCGAGATCATCGACGGCGTCGCCTGGATCAACGATTCCAAGGCGACCAACGCGAACGCCACGGCCAAGGCGCTGGCCTGCTACGACGGCATCTATTGGATCGCCGGCGGCCAGGCCAAGGAGGGCGGCTTGGCCGAGCTCGAGCCCTTCTACCCGCGCATCGCCCACGCCTTGCTGATCGGGGAAGCCGAGAGCGCCTTCGTCGAGGCGCTGCAAGGAAAGGTGCCCGTGACCCGCTGCGGCGATCTCGCCGGCGCGGTCGAGACGGCCCACGCGCTGGCGCGCCGCGAGGGCCGTGCGGGCGCGGTCGTGCTGCTCTCGCCCGCTTGCGCGTCGTTCGATCAGTTCGACAACTTCGAGGCGCGCGGCGAAACCTTCCGCGCCCTCGTCGAGGCGTTGCCCGGCGAGCGCGACGAGCGCGACATGGACAAGGCGCTCGCCGCCGGGAGGGGCGCGTAATGAGGAGCTTCGCGCGCACCGATACCAGCGTCATCGGACGCTGGTGGTGGACCGTCGACCGCTGGACGCTGGCCGCGCTGATCGGCCTGATGGGCCTCGGCGCGGTTCTGATCATGGCGGTCTCGCCGTCGGCGGCGAACCGGATCGGCGGCCTGAGCAGTTTCCAGCTCGCCGAGCGCCAGGCCTTGTTCCTGTTCGTGGCGCTGGTCACCGTGGTCGGCGCCTCGCTGCTCGAACCGCGCGCCTTGCGCCGCCTGGCGGTGCTCGGCCTGGCCGCGTCGCTCTGCCTGTTGGTGCTCACGCTCATGGTCGGGCCGGAGATCAAGGGCGCGACGCGGTGGCTCGGCGTGGCCGGCTTCTCGTTCCAGCCTTCGGAGTTCGCCAAGCCCTTCTTCGCCGTCGTCGTGGCCTGGGTGCTGGCCGCGGAGAAGACCGAGCGCGGCGTCCCGGGAAAGTACATCGCCATCGTCCTCTGGGCGGCGCTGGTCGCCCTCTTGCTCCTGCAGCCCGACGTCGGCCAGAGCTTCGTGGTCAGCGTCATCCTGGGCGTGGAGATGTTCGTCGCCGGGCTGCCGCTGGTCTGGGTCGGCCTCATGGGCGTGACCGCCGCCGCTGGGCTGGCCGGGGCCTACGCCACCCTGCCCCACGTGGCGGCGCGCATCGACGGCTTCTTCGACCCCGCCGCCGGCGACCGCTACCAGGTCGAGCGCTCGATCGAGGCCTTCGCCAATGGCGGCCTGTTCGGCCGCGGGCCCGGCGAGGGCACGGTCAAGGCGCTGCTGCCGGACGCCCACTCCGATTTCATCTTCGCGGTCGCGGGCGAGGAGTTCGGCCTGTTCGCCTGCCTGGCCATCGTCGGGCTCTTCGCCTTCGTCGTGCTGCGCGGCTTTTCCCGGCTCTTGCAGGAGAACAGCCTTTTCGTCCTGTTCGCCTGCGCCGGGCTGCTCGCGCAGTTCGGCGTGCAGGCGCTGATCAACATGGCCTCGGCGCTGCACCTCATGCCGACCAAGGGCATGACGCTGCCGTTCATCAGCTACGGCGGCTCGTCGCTCATCGGGCTGGCGCTGGCCATGGGCATGGTGCTGGCGCTGACCCGGCGCCGGGTCGGCGCGGGGGACACGCCATGAGCCGGGAAACGCTCGGGCGCGCGCCGCCCAGGCGTGTCATCCTGGCCGCCGGAGGAACCGGCGGGCACATGTTCCCGGCCCAGGCGCTGGCCCGCGAACTGCTCGGCCGCGGGATCGAGGTAGCGCTCATCACCGACCGGCGCGGCGGCGGGTTCGGTCCCGACCTGCCGCAGGTCGAAACCCACCGCATCAGCGCCGGCGCCCTGGCCGGACGCGGCGCGTTCGGCAAGCTCAAGGGCGCGCTCCAGCTCGGCCTCGGCGTGCTCCAGGCGCGCCGCCTGCTCAAGTCGCTACGCGGCGACGTGGTGGTCGGCTTCGGCGGCTACGCCTCGGTGCCCACGGTGCTCGCCAGCCAAGGCTTGGCGTTGCGCGTCGTGCTGCACGAGCAGAACGCCGTGCTCGGCCGGGCCAACCGCCTGCTCGCGTCCCGGGCCGACGCCATCGCCACCTCCTTCGACCAGGTCGACGCCATCTCCGAGGCGGCCCGCGCCAAGGTCCGCGTCACCGGCAACCCGGTCCGCCCCGCGATCGCCGCGCTCGGACGCAGGCCCTACGCCGTGCCCGGAGAGACCGACCGGCTGCGGCTGCTCGCGATCGGCGGCAGCCAGGGCGCGACAGTGTTCAACGAGGTCATCCCGGCCGCGCTCTGCCGCTTGCCGGAAGGATTGCGCCGGCGCATCGAAATCAGCCAGCAGGTCCGCGGGGCCGAGCCGGAGGCCGTCGCCGCCGTGTACCGCGACTGCGGCATCGCCTGCGATCTGAAGGGCTTTTTCGACGACATGCCCGAGCGCCTGGCGGCGGCGCATCTGGTGATCGGCCGGGCCGGCGCCTCGACGGTAGCCGAGCTGGCCGCGGCCGGGCGGCCCGGGCTCATGGTGCCCTATCCCTCCGCCACCGACGACCACCAGACCGCCAACGCCCAACGCCTGGCCGAAGCCGGGGGCGGCTGGGTCATGCCGCAGTCGGCCTTCACGGCGGCGAACCTGGCCGAGCGTCTGGAATCCCTGCTCTTCCATCCGGCGCTGCTGGCGCGCGCCTCGCGCTGCGCCCGCGCCTACGCGCGCGACGACGCGGCGGCGCACTTGGCCGACATGGTCTGCAACCTGTCGGGCGACAACGGCGACGAGCGCCGGGACCCAGAGGAGGCGGCCGCATGAGACGGCTGCCCCTCGACCTCGGCACCATCCACTTCGTCGGCATCGGCGGCATCGGCATGAGCGGCATCGCCGAGATCCTGCATAACCTGGACTACAAGGTGCAGGGCAGCGACGCGGCGGAAAACGCCAACGTGCGCCGACTGCAAGGGCTCGGCATCCCGGTTACCATCGGCCATGCGGCCGAGAACGTCGAGGACGCCCAGGTCGTGGTCGTCTCCTCGGCGGTCAAGCCGGACAATCCGGAGGTCCAGGCCGCGCGCGCGCGCTTCGTGCCGGTGGTGCGCCGGGCCGAGATGCTCGGCGAGCTGATGCGCCTCAAATGGGCGATCGCGGTCGGCGGAACCCACGGCAAGACCACGACCACCTCGCTCATCGCCGCGCTTCTAGACGGCGCCGGGCTCGATCCGACGGTGATCAACGGCGGCATCATCAACGCCTACGGCACCAACGCGCGCCTGGGCCAGGGCGACTGGATGGTGGTCGAGGCCGACGAGAGCGACGGCTCCTTCACCAAGTTGCCCTCGACCATCGCCGTGGTCACCAACATCAACCCCGAGCACATGGACCACTACGGCTCGGTCGAGGCGCTGCACGACGCCTTCGAGGCCTTCGTCGAGAACATTCCGTTCTACGGCGTCGCCGTGCTCTGCATCGACCATCCGGTGGTGCAGTCGCTGATCGGGCGCATCGAGGACCGCCGCGTCATCACCTACGGCATGAGTCCGCAAGCCGACGTGCGCGCCGTCAACTCGAGCGCCGCGGCGGGCGAGATGCGCTTCGACGTCGAGATCGCCGACCGCACCCACGAAACCAGCAAGCGCATCGAGGGCTTCGTCCTGCCCATGCTCGGCGAGCACAACATGTTGAACGCGCTGGCGGCCATCGCGGTCGCTCACGAGATGGGCATCGCCGACGATATGACGCGCGCGGCGCTGGCCAGGTTCGACGGCGTCAAACGGCGCTTCACCAAGACCGGCGAGGTGCGCGGCATCACCGTGATCGACGACTACGGCCACCACCCGGTGGAGATCGCCGCCGTGCTCAAGGCCGCGCGCCAGGCGACCGAGGGCAAGGTGATCGCGGTCGTGCAGCCGCACCGCTACACCCGCCTGGCCAGCCTGTTCGAGGAATTCTGCTCCTGCTTCAACGACGCCGACCACGTCATCGTGGCCGAGGTCTACGCCGCCGGCGAGGAGCCGATCGAGAGCGCCGACCGGGACGCGCTGGTCGGCGGCATGCGCGCCCGCGGTCACCGCAACGTGACCGCGCTGACCGACCAGGCGCTCTTGGCGCCGCTGGTCTCGGAACTGGCCGCGGCCGGCGATATGGTGATCTGCCTCGGCGCCGGCAACATCACGGCCTGGGCGAACGCGCTTCCGGCGGAGCTCGAGGAGGTCTTCGCGTCCAAGGACGCGCGGCCCGCGGAGGCGGGGCGATGATGCTCATGACGAAACCCGTGGTGACATCGCTCATCGATCGCTTGCCGCCCGTGCGTGGCCGCTATCGGGAGAACGCGCCGCTCGCCTCGATCACCTGGTTCCGCGTCGGCGGTCCGGCCGAGGTCATGTTCCGCCCGGCCGACCGCGACGACCTGGTCGCGTTCCTCGGGGCCAAGCCGGCCGAGGTGCCGGTCACGGTGATCGGCGTCGGCTCCAACCTGCTGGTGCGCGACGGCGGCGTGCGCGGCGTGGTCCTGCGCCTCGGGCGCGGCTTCGCCGAGATCGTGGCCGAGGACCGCGACGTCGTCTGCGGCGCGGCGGCGCTCGACCTCAACACCGCCAAGGTGGCCCAGGCCTCGGGCATCGGCGGGCTCGAGTTCCTGTGCGGCGTGCCCGGCACCATCGGCGGCGCGCTACGCATGAACGCCGGCGCCTACGGCAAGGAGCTGGAGAGCGTCCTGGTCGAGGCCGAGGCGCTGGATCCGGGCGGCCGGGTGCATCGCCTGAGCCGCGAGGACTTCGGTTTCTCCTATCGTTACAGCGCGGTTCCGGCGGATTGGATCTTCCTCGGCGCGCGCCTGCGCGGCCGGCCCGAGGCGCCCGAGACGATCGCCCGGCGCATGGCCGAGGTCCAGGCCGCGCGCGCCGACAGCCAGCCGATCCGCAGCCGCACCGGCGGCTCGACCTTCACGAATCCGCCCGGGGAAAAGGCCTGGCAGTTGATCGCCCGGGCCGGCTGCCGCGGTTTGCGGCGCGGCGGCGCCATGGTCTCCGAGCAGCACTGCAACTTCCTGATCAACACCGGCAACGCCACCGCCGCCGACCTCGAGGAGCTTGGCGAGGCGGTCCGGGCGCGGGTGCGCGAGACCTGCGGCGTCGAGCTCGAGTGGGAGATCCGGCGCATCGGCGAGCCGGCGGTGCCCGCGGGCGGGCGAGGCCGGCCATGACCCGGCGCGTGGCGGTCCTCATGGGCGGCATTTCCGCGGAGCGGGAGGTCTCGCTGGTCAGCGGCCGCGCCTGCGCCAAGGCGCTGCGCGAGGCCGGCTACGAGGCCGTCGAGGTCGAGGTCGGGCGCGACCTCGCCGCCCTCGTCCAGGCCCTTTCGCCGGCCCCGGACGCGGTGTTCAACGCCCTGCACGGGCGCTGGGGCGAGGACGGCTGCGTCCAGGGCGTCCTGGAGCTGCTGCACATCCCCTACACCCACTCCGGGGTCATGGCCTCGGCGCTGGCCATGAACAAGGTCATGGCCAAGCGCGTCGTCGCCGGCGCCGGCGTCGTCTCGCCCACGGGCCTGATCGTGCGGCGCGAGGAGTTGCGCAAGCACGAGGTGATGGAACGGCCCTACGTGATCAAGCCGCCCAACGAGGGCTCGAGCGTCGGCGTTCGTATCGTGCGCGAAGGCGACAACCGGCCAGCCGTCGACGACGGCGCCTGGGAGTTCGGCGAGGAGGTCCTGGTCGAGCAGTTCATTCCCGGGCGCGAGCTGACCGTTGCGGTCATGGGCGAGCGCGCGCTCGCGGTCACCGAAATCCGCGCCATTCAGGGCTTCTACGACTACGACGCCAAGTACACCGACGGCCGCGCCACGCACCTGGTCCCCGCCCCGATCGGGACCGAAGCCACCGAGGCGGCCTTGAGCGCCGCCCTGGCCGCGCACCAGGCGCTCGGCTGCCGCGGCGTATCGCGCTCCGACTTCCGTTACGACGACACCGGCCTCGAATCCGGCGGCGATTCCATGGGCAAGCTGTACTGGCTCGAGGTCAACACCCAGCCCGGCATGACCCCGCTCAGCCTGGTCCCGGAGCAGGCCGCCAACCTCGGCATCTCGTTCACCGAGCTGTGCGCCTGGATGGTGGAGGACGCCGCATGCGAGGCCTGATCCCCACCGCCTGGTGGCGCTCCAAGGCCCGGGGCTCCGAGATTTCGCGCTCGCGCCGCGGCCACAACACCGCGAAACGTCCGCGCCGGAACGCACGCAGCACGTCCAACCGGCGCCTGTGGCGCCGCACCGGGATTGGTGCCGCCGCCAGCGTTGTCGTCCTGGGTCTGGCTGGGCTGTGGTACGGCGGCTGGGTCGAACGCGGCGTCGCGGCGGCCGGCCGGGCCCTCCTCGCGGCGACCGTCGAGGCTGGGTTCAAGGTCGACGACGTCCTGGTCGAGGGCCGCGCGCGCACCAAGCGGAGCGCGATCCTGGAGGCGCTCGGGGTCGCGCGCGATACGCCGATCCTGGCGTTCGATCCGCACGCGGCGAAGCGGCGCCTGGAGGCCTTGCCCTGGGTGCGCGCGGCGATCGTCGAGCGGCGCCTGCCCGAGGCGATCTTCGTCCGCCTGGTCGAGCGCAAGCCGCGCGCCCTGTGGCAGCACCAGGGCCGGCTCGCGGTGATCGATCGAGGCGGCGACGTGATCCCCGGCGCCAAGCCCGAAGCCTTCGCCCATTTGCCGCTCGTGGTCGGAAAGGGCGCGCCCGGCCACGCCGCCGATCTGCTCGCCATGCTGGACAGCGAGCCCGAGCTCAGGACCAGGGTTTCGGCGGCGGTGCGGGTACGCGACCGGCGCTGGAACCTGCGCCTGGACGGCGGCATCGACGTGCGCCTGCCGGAGCACAATCCCGCCGCCGCCTGGGCCGAGCTCGCCCGTATCCAACGCGAGCACGACGTTCTCGGGCGCGACGTGGTGATCATCGATCTGCGCATGCCCGACCGCCTGATCGTGCGCACCGCGCCCGACGCCGCGCCCGCGGGCGAGGACACCTGATGGAGCGGAGCGCGGTTGCAAGTCATGCGATCGGAAGCGAAGGACCGGAGATGCGCAAAAGCCTAGACCCGACCAGGAACGGAATCGTCGCCGGCCTCGACGTCGGTTGCAGCAAGGTCTGCTGCTTCATCGCGCGCACCGATGACGGCGTTCTTCCGCGGGTCGTCGGCATCGGCCAGCAGGCCAGCCATGGCGTCAAGGGCGGCGTGGTCGGCGATATGGCCGCGGTCGAAGCCGCGGTCCGCAACGCCGTGCACGCGGCCGAGCAGATGGCCGGTGAAACCATCGATCGGGTGATCGTCAACCTTTCGGGCGGCCACCCGGCTTCCAGCGCGGTCGGCATCGAGGTCGCGATCAACGGTCACGCGGTCAGCGACGCCGACCTGCGCCGCGCCTTCGCCCAGGGCCGGGAGGCGTCGGGCCTGAACGGCGAGGGCGACGGCGGCCGCGAGCTGATCCATTCCATTCCCATCGCCTACAACATCGACGGCAACCGCGGCGTGCGCGATCCGCGCGGCATGTATGCCCGGCACCTCGGCGTCGACATGCACATCGTCACCGCCGCCTCGGGCGCGGTGCGCAATCTCACGACCTGCATCGAGCGCTGTCACCTGGACATCGCCGGCTACGTCGTCTCGCCCTATGCCTCCGGTCTCGCCGTGCTGGTCGAGGACGAGATGGAGCTCGGCGTCACGGTCATCGACATGGGCGGCGGCACCACCACGATTGCCGTCTTCTACGAGGGCAACGTGGTCTTCACCGACGTCGTGCCGGTCGGCGGCATCCACGTCACCAACGACATCGCCCGCGGCCTGTCCACCGCGCTCACCCACGCCGAGCGCATGAAGACGCTGTACGGCCACGCGCTCGCGACCGGTACCGACGAGCGCGAGATGATCGACGTGCCGCGGGTCGGCGAGGAACACGACGGAAACGGGCATCAGGTCCCGCGCTCGCTTCTGGCCGGGATCATCCAACCGCGTCTGGAAGAAACCCTGGAGCTGGTCCGCTCGCACCTGGAGGCCAGCGGCTTCGACAAGATCGCGGGCCGCCGCGCGGTGCTCACCGGCGGCGCCTGCCAACTCCCGGCCATGACCGGGCTCGCCGGGCTCATCCTCGACAAGCAGGTCCGCATCGGACGCCCGGGCCGCATCGCCGGCTTGGCCGAAGCCACCGCCGGACCGGCGTTTGCGACCTGCGCGGGACTGCTGAATTACGCCGTCACGGCGGACCAGGACGCGCCGCTCAAGGCGGCGGCCTTGACCGGGGAGCCGGACGGCCTGATGGGCCGCTTCGGTCATTGGATTCGTGAGCACTTTTAGAGGACCGCAACCCGATACCCCGGGCGGGCCCGGGGCGACCGGACAATCGAGCAACATCAGCCACCCTGAGGGGAAGTGGAGGGCAGTATGACCTTGAACCTGAACGTTCCGAAGATCGAGTCGAACCTGACGCCGCGAATCACCGTCATCGGCATCGGCGGCGCCGGCGGCAATGCCGTTAACAACATGATCCAGTCGAACCTGGAAGGCGTCGACTTCCTGATCGCCAACGCCGACGCCCAGGCGATCCAGCAGTCGCAGTGCGAGCGCCGCATCCAACTGGGACGCAGCGTGACCCAGGGCCTCGGCTCGGGCTCCAGGCCCGACGTCGGTCGCGCCGCCGCCGAGGAGGCGCTGGACGAGATCCTGACCGAGCTCGAGGACACCAACATGGTGTTCATCACCGCCGGCATGGGCGGCGGCACGGGCACCGGCGGCGCTCCGGTCCTCGCCCGGGCCGCGCGCGAGGCCGGCATTCTGACCGTCGGCGTGGTGACCAAGCCGTTCCACTTCGAGGGCGTGCACCGCATGCGCGTCGCCGAGGCCGGGATCACGGAGCTGACCCAGTTCGTCGATACGCTGATCATCATCCCGAACCAGAACCTGTTCCGGATCGCCAACGAAAAGACGACCTTCGCGGACGCCTTCAAGATGGCCGACGACGTGCTCTATTCCGGGGTCCGCGGGGTCACCGACCTGATGATCATGCCGGGCCTCATCAACCTCGACTTCGCCGACATCCGGGCGGTCATGACCGAGATGGGCAAGGCCATGATGGGCACCGGCGAGGCCGAGGGCGAGAACCGGGCGCTGGCCGCCGCCGAGGCGGCGATCTCGAACCCGCTCCTGGACGATGTCTCCATGAAGGGCGCGCGCGGGGTCCTGATCAACATCACCGGCGGCCCGGACATGACCCTGTTCGAGGTCGACGAAACCGCCAACCGGATCCGCGACGAGGTCGATCCTGAGGCGAACATCATCTTCGGCATGGTCACCGACATCAAGATGGAGGACGAGGTGCGGGTGACCATCATCGCCACCGGCCTGCCGACGGAGGACAGCTTCGGCCCGAGCTTCGAGGACATCATCGAAGGCACGCTTGATGTGGAAGAGCGATCCGGCGCGCAGGATCCGGAGATCGAGTTGCCGGGGTTCCTACAGCGCTTCCGCAAGCGCCGCGACTAGGGCGCTAGCCGTTCAGCCGAAGCGCTAGGACCAGCGCGGGCAACGCGACCATCACGCCCAGTGCGGTCAGGGAGGCGGTGCCGCCCGGCCAGGGCGATAGGCCGCGCACGACGCGCTCATAGGTTACCCACGAGGCGTAGGCTGCCGCGAAGGGCGGCGCCGAATCGGCACCCGCCTCTGGGTTGGCGCTGGCTTCCATGCGCTCTGAGTACTCCGCCACCTTGCCCATGGCCAATCGCCGGCGCTCGGTGCGTACGGGGCCCAGCCTTCGGTAGGCTGGCCAGAGCACGGCGCCGAATACGGCGATGGCTCCGATGAGCGCCGCTACGATGAGGCC
>JACZWN010000013.1 GCA_022572105.1 Pseudomonadota bacterium
CCGCCGCCCGGGCGCAAGGACGCCATGACCAGGCTCACGCAAAGCTTCACCGTGCGCCATCCCCGCGCCGTCGTCTGGCGCTTCATGGCGGACGTGGAACGGGTTGCCGCCTGCATGCCCGGGGCGGCGCTGACCGGCCCGGTCCGGGACGGCCGGCTCGAGGGCCGCATCGCCATCAAGCTGGGGCCCATCGGCGCCACCTTCGCCGGCGAGGGCACGGTGGCGCTGGACGCGGCCGCGTACCGGGGCGTCATCGAGGGCGGCGGCCGCGACCAGCGCAGCGCGACCCGGGCCAAGGGCCGGGTCGAATACCGCCTGATCGAGGAGGCGGGCGGGGCGGCGACCCGGGTCGAGGTCGCGGTCGCCTTTTCGCTCGCCGGGCCGCTCGCCCAGTTCAGCCGCGGCGGCATCGTCACCGATCTGGCGGCGCGCCTGACCGCCGCCTTCGCCGACAACCTCCAGGCCCGGCTCGACGCCGAGGCCGGCGGCGCCCCCGCAGGCGCAACGGAACCGGCCGCGGCCAAGCTCGACGCCGGCGGGCTCCTGGTTTCGGTCCTCTGGGCGCGCATCAAGGCCGTGCTGGCCGCGCTGTTCGGCCGCCCTCACCCGCCCAGGTAGGCTTCTTTCACGTGCGGATTGTCGAGCAACTCCGCGCCGCTGCCGGTGAGCGTCACCGCGCCCGACTCCAACAGGTACGAGCGGTCGCAGAGCTCGAGCGCGGCATAGGCGTTCTGCTCGACCATGAGCACGGTCACCCCCTGGGCGCGGATCTCGGCGATGATCTCGAAGGTGGTCTCGACCAGGTTCGGCGCCAGGCCCAGCGAAGGCTCGTCGAACAGCATCAGCCGCGGCCGCGACATCAGCGCCCGGCCGATGGCCAGCATCTGCTGCTCGCCGCCGGACAAGGTGCCGGCCATCTGGCGGCGGCGCTCCTCGAGCACCGGGAAGCGCTCGAAGACCTTTCTCAGGTCCCGGGCGATGCCGCCGGGGTCGCGGCGCAGGTAGCAGCCCATGTCCAGGTTCTCCTGCACGCTCATGTAGGGAAAGACGTGGCGCCCTTCCGGGCAGTGGGCGATGCCCTTGGCCAGGATCGCCCGCGCCGAGGCGCGTGTGATGTCCTCGCCGTCGAAGGCGATGCGCCCCGCGGCCGGCCGCAGGATGCCCGAGATCGCCTTCAAGGTGGTGGTCTTGCCCGCACCGTTGGCGCCGATCAGCGTCACCAGCTCGCCCTCACGGACCTCGAGGGTCAGATCGCGCACCGCGCGGACCTTGCCGTAGCGGCAATCGAGGCCCTCGATCTCAAGCACGGCCCACCGCCCTTCTGTCCGCCCCATGACCCAGGTAGGCGCGGATCACCTCGGGGTTTGCCTGGATCTCCTCCGGCGTGCCCTCGGCGATGATGGCGCCTTGGTTGAGCACCACCACGCGGTCGGATACCCCCATGACCATGCGCATGTCGTGCTCGACCAGCAGGATGGTGATGCCGCGGGCGCGGATCTTGCCGAGCATGGCCATGAAGCTCGCGGTCTCGACCGGGTTCATGCCCGAGACCGGCTCGTCCAGGAGCAGGAGCGAAGGCCTGGCCGCCAGCGCCACGGCGACCTCGAGCAGGCGCTGCTCGCCGTAGGGCAGGGCCCCGCCCGGCTCGCCGGCGCGGGCCGAGAGGCCGACGAAATCGAGGATCTCCTCGGCCTCCGCGCGCAAACGCGCCTCCTCGGCGCGGACCCGCGGCAGCGCCAGCAGGATCTCCCAGAGCCTGGCCCCGCCCCGGCGGTGCAGGCCGATCAGCAGGTTGTCGAACACGCTGCTGGCGGCAAAGACACTGGTCTTCTGGAAGGTGCGCACCACGCCCAGGTCGGCGATTTCGTTGGGCCGTAGGCCCTCGATCCGGCTGTCCCGGTAGCGGATCGCGCCCTCGCTGGGCGTCAGGAACCCGGTGATGGCGTTGAACGCGGTCGTCTTGCCGGCGCCGTTCGGGCCGATCAGGCTGGCCACCTCGCCGGCGCGCACCTCGAAGCTGATCCCGGCGAGCGCGACCAGGCCGCCGAAGCGGACACCGAGGTTCTCGACCGCAAGAACGGTCTCGCCCGCCGCGATTTCGCGGGTCATGCCCGTTCCCCCATCGTGTCCGTCACCGTTCCGCTTGCCTCCGGCCCGGGCCCAGGTTCGGACTGGGATTCGGCGCCCCCGCCGCCCGCGCCGAAACGATCGCGCCACCACGAGGCGAGCGCCGGGACGATGCCGTCGGGCAGGAAGAACACGATCGCGATCATGATCAGGCCGTACATGACCCACTGCACCTCGGGACTGGCGACCTCGCGCAGCACCTCGGGCAGGATGCCGAAGATCAGGCCGCCGACGATGGGGCCGGCGAGGGTGCCCTTGCCGCCGGTGATCACCATGATGACCATGGTCACGGTGTAGATGAACAGGAACACGTCCGGGTCGATGATGCGGATGGTATGGGTGTAGAGCCCGCCGGCGGCGCCCGCCATGGCGGCCGAGACCACGGCGGCCAGGACCAGCGAACGGGTGACGTCGATCCCGACCGAGGCGGCCAGCGGCTCGTTCTCGCGCAACGCGATCATGGCCCGGCCCAGGCGCGAGCGCACCAGCCGGGCGATCACCACGTAGGACAGGATGCAGGTCACCAGCACCAGGTAGTAGTTGGGCACCTTGCGCCAGAAGGTCAGCTCCCACAGGCCGGGGATGCCGAGGGTGAGCGGGGGGATGTTGTTGAGCGCCATCGGTCCCTCGGTCAGGTCGATCCAGTTGAGCGCCACCAGGCGCACCACCTCGGCGAAGCTGATGGTCACGATGACGAAGTAGGCGCCGCGGATCTTGAACGAGATCCGGCCGACCAGCCAGCCGAAGAACCCGGCCACCAGGATGCCGGCCAGCAAGCCGACCCACACCGGGCGCGGCGCGAACACGAAGGTATAGCTGTCGGTGATCTCGAGGTCGAAGCCGAGCGAGACGAGCGCGCTGGCGTAAGCGCCGATGCCGAAGAAGGCGACGTGGCCGAGGCTCAGCTGCCCGGTATAGCCGAGCAGCAGGTTGAGGCTCATGGCCGCGATAATGAAGATGCCCGCGTTGATTAGGATATACAGATAGTACTGATTGGTCATCCAGACCGGAATCGAGAACAGGAAGGCCAGCCACAGCCAGGTCGCCCAGCGGTTCATCCGATGCGCTCCGCGCGGGCGAACAGCCCCGTGGGCCGGAAGATCAGGACCACGATGATAATGAGGAATCCCATGGCGTCGCGGTAGCCCGAGGAGATGTAGCCCGCGCCCATCTCCTCGACCAGCGCGAGCATGAAGCCGCCCAGCGTCGCCCCCTTGAAGCTGCCGAGCCCGCCCAGGATGACGATGGCGAAGGACTTGAGCGCGGCCATGTCGCCCATGCTCGGCACCAGCACGAAGACCGGCCCGAGCAGCGCGCCGGCGGCCGCCGCCAGGCCCGAGCCGAGCGCGAAGGTGGCGGTTTGGATGGCGTTGATGTTGACCCCCATGAGCGCCGCGGTCTCGCGGTCCTGGAAGGTCGAGCGCATGGCCTTGCCGAGCCTGGTGCGGTGGATCAGCAGGTGCGCGCCGACGATCAGCAGGATCGCCACGCAGAACACGAAGATGCGGATCCACGAGACCGACAGGGGCCCGAGCACCACCGGCTCGGCCGGAAACGGATGGATCACCGACTTGGCGACGCCGGTCCAGACCAGTTGCTCCGAGTTTTGCAGGGCGATCCAGGCGCCGATCATGATCAGCATGGTGGTGTCGATGCTGGCGCCCCGGAGCGGGCGCAGCAGGACGAACTCGATGGCCGCGCCGAGGGCGACGCCGAGCACCATGGCGAAGACCAGCGCCAGGAAGAAGTTGGTGCTGAGCGTCATGGCGAAGAAGAACACCATGTAGGCGCCGAAGGTGTAGAGCTCGCCGTGGGTGAAATTGACCACCCGCATGATGCCGAAGATCATGGTCAGCCCGATGCCGAGCAGGGCGTAGGTGCCGCCCAGCATCAGGGCGTTGAGCAGGTGCTGCAGGAATCGGTCCAAGGAGTCGCCCCTTCAACCCCGGATTGAGGAACCGCGGGGGAAAGCCCCCCGGCGCCCCTTGGGGGGCGCCGGGGGGGATATCGCGAAGCTCTTGCCGGTTCGGGCCGCGGCCTTTACGGCAGCGCGACCTTCCCGTCCTTAATCGTCACGATGTAGACGTTGGGCACGTTCTGGCCGCTCTCCTTGCCCGCCGGCCCCTGCTTGATGAAGGAGATGTCGCCGTTGACGCCGTCGACCTTGACCCCCCAGAGGGCCTGGCGGATGGCGTCGGGCTCGGCCTTGCCGGCGGCCTCGATGCCGGCGGCGATGGTCATGATGCCGTCGTGGCCGCGGAAGCCCTCGGTCAGCCCGGCGAAGTTGTGGCCGCGCTTGTTCCATTCATCGACGAACTTCTTCGCCACGTCCGGATTGGGCGCCGCCTCCGGGAACCAGGGGGCGAAGAACAGCAGGTGATAGCTGCCTTCGGCCGCCGCGCCGGCCTGGGCGATCAGCTGATCCGGCGAGGACGAGCCGCCGGTGGTGATGACCCGGTGCGTGACGCGCTGCTCCTTGGCCTGCTTGAGCACCAGGGTGATCTGCTCGACCCCGGTGGTCACGAACAGGGTGTCGCCGCCGGAGGCCTTGATCTTGGCCAGTTGCGCCGAGAGGTCCTGGGCCTTGGCGTCCATGGTCTCGACCACGCCGACTGATATGCCCTTGCTTTTCAGCATGGCGGAGAACGCGCTCGCCGCGCCGCGGCCCCAGTCGTTGTTGACGACCAGGAAATCGGCCTTCTTGATGCCGAATTGATCGACCTTGGTGCCGAACGACTTGGCCTCCATGGCCGAGGTCGGGCTGATCCGGAAAATCCACGGGTTGCCCGAGGTGGTGATCTTGCCCGAGGACGAGGTCTCGACCACCATCGGCACGCCGTACTCTATCAGCTTGGGCATGACGGCCAGCGTGTAGGTCGAGCTCCAGGCGCCCATGAGCACCGGCACCTTGTCGCGCACGATCAGCTTCTCGGCGGTGGCGACCGCTTCCTTCGGGTTGCTCTTGTTGTCCTCGACGATCAGTTCGACCTTGTGGCCCAGGATGCCGCCGGACTCGTTGAGGAACGATTCGGCGATCTTGGCGCCCTGGACGACGTAGTTGCCCGAGGCCGCGACCGGGCCGGTGAGCGGCTGGGTAACGCCGATCTTGATGGCCTCGCTGGCGCCGGCGGTGCCGGACAGGCCCAGCGCGGCGGCGGCCGCGAGCGCGAATCCAGTGCTTTTTATCAAGGTTTTCATAAGCTTGTACCTCCCTGCTGGTGGTTCGTTGCTTGGTTGCGGCGCTTGCAAAGGCCTCTCGCCACGCGCCGTTGAGTGCATAAGGTGCTAACTATAGTAAGACCATACTTTAGATCAGGCTGGAGGCAGTTTCAAGCGTGCGGGGCGGCGCGGGGGATTGGGGTCGCGAGGGGCAAGCGGTGTCTGGGCCGGGCCGGGTCGCGCGGGGCGCTTGAGGCTCAGAAGGGCCGACCGTCAAGTCGCTTGAGTTTTTTGACCCGGTGCCGCTGATACGCCACGACAGCGCGCGACAGCGCCGATTTGCCACCGAACCTGAGGTGGGTGATCGAAACGATATGCACCTCTTTGCTGTCGTCCAGTCCGAAATCGAGGGTGCAGAGGATTCCGCCCTCGTCACCGGCATAATAAATTTCGGTGATGTCGCAGTGCCGCGGGAAGCGCAGTTCGGGCGACTGCTGGCGCAGGGTCTTCAACGCCTCGGGCGTGGGCCTGGCGCGCACCGGAAGGGCGGCTTCGAGCCTGGCCATCAACGCCTGGGTCTTGTCGGGGATGTCGATCATCCGCGCCTCCGGATCACCGCTTCAGCGGTTCAGTTCACTGGCCGAATCCGCGGCTCGCCTCGAGCGGCGGCGTTGGTTCAACGCTCGGCCGGTTCAGGCAGCATTTCTTGAATTTCTTGCCGCTGCCGCAGGGACAGGGGTGGTTCCGCCCGATGCCCTTGAAGGGGTTCCGCACCGTCCGCCGCGTTTCCATCTGCGGCATCGCGGCGCTGGCGCGGGCTCGGCGGTCCATTTCGTCGAGGTATTTTTGCGAGAAGCCATGCCACGCCGAAAGCTCCGCGATCGTATCGCCGAACAAGGTGAGCTCGTCGCCATCCGGGAACCACGGCTTGTCCGGGTTGGCGCGGGCGCGCTCGAGGTCCTTCCGGAAGTGCTCGAAGCCCATGATCCACGCGTTGATGAAGCCGCGGTCGAACGCCTTCTTTACCAGAGCGGAGTACTCCGAAAGGCCGAGCATGGCGATGGCGCTCTGCCAGCCGTGCCACACGAAGCTGTCGCGCTGCGGCCGCAGGGTCGCGAAGCTGTCCAGCAAATACTTCGCGACCGTCGCGCGATCCAGCTCGCCGCGCACCACGAGCATGGCCAGGGTCTCGAACATCCGCGAACGCACGAACTGGTCCGCATGCTCGGATTCGATGACCTCGTAGAGTGGCCTCGGATCGCCGTCGAAGACGGCGGCCATGACGCGGTGGGACGTCGAGGTGGTGGCGTCGCCGAGTTGCCGGTCGAGCTCCTCGGCCTCGATGGAGAGCAGGCGGGCCAAGGGCCGATAGGCCGATTTCTCGCGGTAGTCGCCGAGCATGTGGAAAATGAAGAACAGGGGCGAGGGTTCCTCGCGGCCGGCGGAATCGGCGGCGAGAAAGCGTTCCACGGCATCGAGAAAGACCGGCACGACCTCCGGGCGCCGGTCGCCGGCGGCCCGGATCGCGGCCTCGGGCAGGCCCTCCTCCTGGGCCAGGTCGTGAAGGATCGCGGAGATTTCCATGGGAGCGGCCTGGGCGGGCGAGATGTCCGATGGTCCAAATTATCGTAGCGGAAAGCCGCGCGCCACCTCGATCTCCGGCGGGATGTGGACAAGATAGACCGGATCCGGGAAAACGCTTCGAATTCAACTACAACTTAATGCAAGGGCTGCGGAATCTGCGCCGCCGAATGCCCCTGCGGCGCCTTCGAGATGGAGCCGGAGACGATCTGAGGCGCCCGCGCCCGGCGCTCTTGGACCACGTCGATCTGTTCAGCGGCCTCGGCATTGGCGGCTACCTGCTCATCAACACCCGGCGCAAGTACTCGGACCTGGGTCTCGGCGCCCACGTGAACCGCGTTGCGAACCGGGCGCGCATCAGCCGGCCGGTAACGCCCCACGTCCTGCGTCACACGTTTTCGGTGACAGTGATTCAGCGCGGGATATCGCTCCCATCGCTGCAACGGCCCCTCGGGCATGACCACCTGGGCACAACCCAGATTTATCTAAACCTCTCGCCCGAGGAGGTGATCCGAGAATATAACGAGAAGTGGTGACGTGTTTGCAGTTGGAGGTTGAAGGTCTGTCGGATGTTCTTTGGATTTGGCCCACGACGAGAACCGTCTCACCAGGAGCGCCAGTTGCCTGGCACGTCCGGAGCTGGGGATAGAACGGACGTACTGACGACGTGGCCTTGACTTCCGCTTGTAGCCACAAGCAGTCATTCGTTGGCACCTTGGACGCCCAAAATCAGGCCATTGGATGGCTGCGGAAGGGATGCAGTTCCTTTGGCGGTGAAACGGTGGTACGATTTCCCTAAATTTGGGGAGTATCTGGGAAATGTCGGTTCAAACCGTGGAACCCAAGGCGCTCTGATGTCGTCCGCAAAATTGGCGGCCGTACTCCTCTTATTATTCATTTCTCCCGCGTATGCCGGACACGATATAACGCCGGACAACCCCGTCGTACCCATCGGTCATATAAACCCTGAATTCACTCACGGATCGTATCCCTCGCCTGATGTAGGCGATGGCGAGGGCGAGGGGGACTGGACCCATGTCGGTGTCGACATCGGTGCGGATTGTGGAAGCGATGTGTATGCCTTCGCCGACGGCGAAGTCTTGGAAGTGATCAAAGAGAGCGCAGATTTGCGGTATGCGAAAGGCCTGGGTTTCGCAGTCGTGATCAAACACCCGGCCGAACAGAATACATGGAACCAAAAGCCGTTCTATACGCTGTACCTACATTTAGACGAACCGCCGCTAAAGGATGTGGGCGATCCCGTGGTTGGCAGACAGACCGTTGTTGGCAAGGTGGGCAACAAGGGAACCAAGGCGGAAGGGACAGACGAGAACTGCCACACGCATTTCGAAGTTCGACACTTTCAAGGCATTGAAGGGTTTTGGCACCCGCAGTGGGGTGAGCAAACAGAGAGTGGGATGAGGCTCAACATTTATGGCCGGGGCAACCAAAGCGATTCTCCGCTGCTGACCACTGATTGGAAGGATCCGGAGTTTCTGTTTAGGGAGCATCGACAAGAAATAACAAAGTCCATGCCACAGAAAGATGCCCCGGTTCATGACTGCGACAGGCTCGCTGCCGACCCTGAAGACCCTAACCGGGTGACTGATCCCGAGAGGTATTTATATATCGACTCGCAGGAGTACATAGAGCGTAGTTTTCAAGCCTGCAAGGAAGCCGTTGCCACGTTCCCCGACGTTGCGCGCTTCGAGTACCAACTTTGGCGTAGTTACAAACGTCTCTTCCCCGGGAATTTTGAAAACTCCCGTGCCCTCCTCCGCAGGGCCGCTGACTATGGATATGTCGCTGCTGAGTACTGGATGGGCTTACATTACTACTTTGATTATTCGGGCTCCTTTGAGGAGGGGGATGCTATTGAGAGCGCGGAATGGTTCCACAAAGCTGCTGCGCAGGGCTATGCACATGCTCAAACAATGCTCGGTATCGCATACGAACATGGAAAGGGCGTTTCTGAAGATCGCGATAAAGCCCTTGAGTGGTATCACAAAGCTGCGGCACAAAAAGACCTATTCGCATATCAACGACTCGCCGAAGTTTACGACCCTTTTGCCCCCTTTGACGATGGGAGCGAAGGCGATTACCAAGAAGCGATGAAGTGGTACCAAAAACTGATCAATCGAGAATTCGTCACGAACATAGACCCCGAGAATATCGACATAATAGTTTCGTTCGCTGGCAAACAACTTGAAAACCTTCAAGTCAAAATTCAACAGCAAAAAGTTGACCTGGAGAAGAAACAAGCTGAATTGGAAGAAGCGAAACGACAGAAGGACGCGGAGGAAAAGCGGCTGCAAGAGGCGCAAAGGAAACGAGACGAGGTGTGCCTCCCTGAAAATCCGAAAGGCGATACAAGGTGGCTGGTACAGGAGCATACGGAAGCTGCCGCCAAGGAGATTTTGAGTAACAGCATATTTTGCCAATCGGATGACCTTATTAAATTTCTGCGATTTGACAAGACTGATGGACAGAGCAGAGAGGAATTCGGGGTGAAGTTTTATAAATTGATGTACGAGGCAGAGATCGAATTTCTCAGGAATGTCTGGTGGAGTGGCGATAAAAGATTTGGTTCCAATTTTGATGCATATGAAAGAACGGCCGCAAACAGTCAGGACTTTTTGGCTAAAATGAACAATTATCCAAAGAACGCAGGCGAGAGACAAAATATTTCTGGGGTCATTCTGTTTGAGAAAACCGAGAGAGGCTGGTGGGGCGCGCCAGGGAGGATAAAGCTCACACGGTAAATATGCGGTTCGAAAGAAGGTGACATCATCGCCAGAAGGTCGGCTTCGGGTCAATCTGAGACATTCGCCGGGGGTGCCTCCTACGTCCGAAGCTGGGGGTAGACCGGACGAAATCGGCGCGAAAGCGGACGTGGGGCCTGAACGTCGGCTTTCCGCCGAATTGGGGATAACCGACATTCCCCCACCCTATCTGTGTGGTACGCTTTGAATAAGTATGGACGACACCATAAACGACACGTCGCGCAATGACGCGGCAGAACGCGACCGGGTGCGGGAACTCGTTCGCTCGCCCTAATCCCCGCTTAGCCGCGTAGCCGCTTCACCTCCGCCTCCAGCTCCGCGATGCGCGCTTGCAGCTTGGCCAGCGCCGGGGCGATCTCCGCTTCGCTGTAGCGCGGCGTGATGTGCTGGGGGCAGTTGACGTCCCAGGCCTCGACCTCGAACAGAAACGCGCGTTCCGGCTTGGCCTTGTAGCCGGGCTCGACGAGGCGCGCCAACAGTTCCGGGTCGTCCTCGACCACGCGCGCCCGGCCCCAGAGCTTGAGGCGCCGGCGGTTCGGGTAGTCCATCAGGAAGATCGCGGCCTGGTCGTTCTCCGAGAGGTTGCCGGCGCTGATGTACTGGCGGTTGCCGCCGAAGTCGGCGAAGGCCAGGCGCTTGTCGTCGAGCGCCTTGAGGAACCCCTTGGGGCCGCCGCGGTGCTGGATGTAGGGGCGGCCCTCGGCGCTCGCGGTGGCCAGATAGAAGGAGTCGCGCTCGGCCAGGAAGGCGGCGAGATCGGGCGTGACCGTGTCGTGCCAATCCTTCTTCTCGGCCATCCGCGCGTAGCCGGCGCGCGAGCCGTTGCGCTCCTGCAGCGCCTTGACGGCGGGGGTGAAGGCGATGTCGCTGGTCGGTGGACTCATGACGGTCTCCCTTGGGCCACGAGATTGATTAGAGCATGTGTTTGATGTCGGCGGCGAAGGTCGGATAGGCGTAAACCGATTCGCCCAGGCCTTGGGCCGTGATGCCGTGCTTCATGGCGAAGGCGAAGAGGTGAATGATCTCCTCGGCCCCATGGCCGACGATATGGGCGCCCAGGATGCGGCCGGTTCCCGCCTCGATCAGCACCTTGGAGAAAGCCGCGCTCTCGGCGTGGGTCTGGGACGAGCGCCAGCCGGTCAGGTCGTTGGCCTTGACCGCGAAATCGAGACCCCTTGCGCGCGCCTCCTCCTCGGTCAGGCCGACGCTGGCCAGCGCCGGCACGGCGTAGACCGCCGAGGGCACGGTGTCGTAGTCGGGCGTTGCCGTATCGCCGTTCAGGATGTTCTCGGCCACCACGCGGCCCTCGTGACTGGCCAGCGGCGACAGTTGCGCCGACGACCAAAGCGCGTCGCCGGCCACGTAGACGCGGGGGTTCGAGACGCTGCGCAGGTGTTCGTCCACGGCGATGCGCGTGCCCTCGTGCTCGATCCCGCCGGCGGCGAGGTCGAGGCCGTCCAGATCGGGCACCCGGCCGGTGCCGTTGGCGACCTGGTCTGCGGCCACCCGCTTTTCTACGCCGTCGTGGGTAAACCGTACTTCGAGGCCGCGCCCGGCCTTGGCGACCGCCTCGACCTCAACGCCCGTGAAAATCTCGATGCCGATGCGCTCGCTCTCGGCGTGGAGCTTGGCCACCGCGTCCGGGTCGAGGCGTGGCAACAGGCGCGGCAGGGCCTCGAGGATCGTCACCTTGGTGCCGGCGCGGGCGAAGACGTGGGCGAACTCGAGCGCGATCACCCCGCCGCCGATGAACACCAAGCGCTCGGGCAGCTCGGCCATCTCCAGGATGTCTTCGCTGGTAATCAAGTGCTCGGCGCCCCCAATGGCAAGCGGCCGCGGCTTGGAGCCGGTCGCGATGAGCACCTTGTCGGCGTCGAGCACGCGCGCGCCGACCGCGACGCGGGCGGGTCCGGTGAACCTGGCCCGGCCCCGGATCAGTTCGATGCCGCGGCCCTCCAGGCTCTTCGCGAAGGCCTCGGGCACGCCCTCGACAAAGCCGCGCTCGCGCGCGATCAGCGCCGCCCAGTCGAGCCTGGGCGCGTCGACCTCGATGTGGTGTTGGGGCGCGAGCGCGATCTGGTGCAGGACCTGGGCGGCGGCGACCAGGACCTTCTTGGGCACGCAGCCGCGCAAGGGGCAGGTGCCGCCGACATCCCAGGATTCGACCATGGCGACCGACTTGCCGGCCGCGCGCAAGGCCCCGGCGGCGGCCATGCCGGCGTTGCCGGTGCCCAGGACGATGGCGTCATATGCTTCGGTCACGATCTTTCCTCCTTCGCCGATGGCGCGGCCGACTGTCGGCGGCGCGGATCGATCCTCTTTCTTAGGCCGCATCCTGCGCGACCACGTGGCGGTCGCCGCGATAGAGATCGAAAGCAGCCTCGTACTCCATCACGCGCGCGACGTCGCGCACGAACTCGGCGTCGTAGCCGGCACGTTCGAGGAGATAGAACCCCATTTCCATGCCGCTCGCGATGCCGCCGGCGGTAACGATCCGCCCGGCGTCCACGAGCCGCGCCCGGGAAATCGTCGCTTTCGGCGCGATCTCGGCGAGACGCTCGATCGGTACCTGACCCATGTTCGATGCCTCCAACCGGTCCGGTTCCTTACGATTTGTTGCGGGCAGCCCGTCGAGCAGGCCCATCTCACCGTAGATCCAGCTTCCCGTGCACACGCTGGTCAGCAGGGTCGCCTCGGGCAACGCGCGGATGTAGTCGTGCAGGTTGGCGTTGTAGATCTCCTGGCGCGTGCCGAAGCCGCCGGGGATCAGGAAGGCATCCACCGCCGGCTTGTCGGCGAATCCGTAGTTGGGCAGCACGGTGAAGCCGGCCTGGGTTTGTACCGGGCGCAAGGTCTCGGCGATCAGGAAGGCGTCTAACGACGGGTCGAGCCGGCGCGCCACCGAGAAGACCCCGTAGGGCGCGGCGTAATCGACGATCTCGGCGTCCTTGAAGACGTAGACGCCGAGGCGGAATCCGGGTTTGATCGACATAGCAGTGTCCTCCTTTGGTGGACTGCGTTCAAAATCGACAGCCAACACTGATGGAAAGAACCCCGGAGACCCCAACGGCCTCCCGGGCAATGCGTGTCACAAAGGTCAAGCGGCGCCGGTCAACCGGGCTACGGTCTCGTCGGTCGACCACAAGGCGTTGGCTATGAAGCGGAAGTTGATGAGCGCAGCGAGGTAGCCGTCGCCCTCAGGTAGTTTGGCCGCGGCCGTCGCGTCCTTTACTACGGCGACTTCGAAGCCCTGCTCCAGCAACTCGTGCAGGTGTGCTTGGGTGCAAAGGTTCGCGGACATGCCGGCGAGGATGACTTGGTCGACCCTCTGCTTACGGAGCTGCAGCACGAGATCGTTCTGCTCGGGCCCGTACACCTTATGCGGAGAGGTGACTATGGTCTTGCCGTCGAAGATGTAAGGCTTGTATTCGGCCATGAAGTCGGCTCCGGAACCGTCGAAGCCGTCGGTCGTATAAGCCGAGGGCCGATCGAACATGCCGATCTTGTGCATGAGCTTCTCAAGGGCGCCCTCGAACTTCCAGCCGTGGTCCGTGGGGTAGTAGTAGTGGGGGGACACGGCCACGGTAATGCCGGCCTTCTTCGCAGCGATGAACAGGCGGAGGATGTTCTCCACGGTGTTGTGTTCCTTGACGCTCTCGCCAACGACACCCCAAGTCACGCCGTTCGGGCTGAGGAAGTCGATCTGAGGATCGGTCACGACGAGCGCGGTGCGCGGCAGGTCGAGCGTCATATCCGAGGGCGGGAGCGCGGGGTTGGCGGGGGGCGCGTACTTATCACTCGCGGCGTGCGCTGTGCCCGCCCCAAGGCCGGCAGCTGTTACAGCGGCCGTGGCAATGGCACCGGTTTTGATAAAACTACGGCGGTCGACGCCGCCGGCGTCACGTTTGTTCGTGTGATTGTGCATCTCTCGATCCTTATCCCTTGGTGTGGTTGGATGCCGTTTGACGGGTTTCTTGCCGGGGCTGCCGGCGCGCACGGCCGCGTTCAGGCGGCCTGGTCGTGGCCGCTGCGGACCAGGGGAAAATCGACCTCGGTCCGGGCCACGTGGTTGACGTAGTTGCTGAAGATGTTGGCCGCGACGGCGGCAACGATCTCGGTGATCCGGCCGTCGCCCAAGCCCGCGGCGCGCGCCTCGGCCAGGTCCGCGTCGCCGACCCGGCCGCGCTTGACCACGACGGCGCGGGCGAAGCGCAGGACCGCGGCCAACGCCGGGTCGCTCGAGCGGCCCTCGAGGTTGGCGGCGAGTTCCTCCCGGGGCACGCCGAGCCGGGTGCCCACCGCCGTGTGCGCGGAGGCGCAGTAGTCGCAGCCGTTCTCGCCGGCCACGGTGAGCGCGATCCCCTCGCGGGTCTTGGCGTCGAGAGCGCCGCGGCCGAGCGCCTGGCCGAAGCTCAGATAGGCCTCGAGCGCGGCCGGCGCGTTGGCCAGCGTGCGCAGCAGGTTGGGGGTCATGCCGAGCGTCTCGTGGACGCCGTCGAGCAGGGCCTTGGTCTTGCCCTCGGCGTGGGCGGGATCGATGGCGGTCAGTCTGGGCATGGATTTTTCGGTCGCTTGGGTGACGTGGCTTGGGTGGCGTGGCTCAGGCCGGCTGGCCGGCGGGAATGAGGAGGGTCTCCCAGTCCTTGCCGGTCGCGACCACACAGCTCGGGCGCTTGGGATAGGTGACCAGGATGGTCCAGCCGCCGGACGGCGAGACCACGACCTCGACCAGCGCGCCGTCCTCGGACAGGCCGATCGCCTGCGGGGTCTCGGCGAACTGCTGCTCGAGGCGGTCGAGAATCTCGGCGCGCTCGCCGCACACGGTCTGGGCGGCGGCCTGCGGGGCGGCGGCGGTCCACAGGAACCCGGCGACGATGAAACTAAGGGTCAGGCGGATCATGGGTCTCCCTCCTCGTTCGAACCGACCCCGGCGCCCGCTGGGACGTTTCCGGGGTTCATGTTCGAAGAAATAGACAGACTTGTCTGTTTTTTAAGTCTCCTCACGTTTTTGTGAACCACGTGCCCGGAACCCCGGGCCTCGGCAGGGAAATCTTCGTTATTTCAGATAGTTGAGCGGGAGTCTGATCGGCTATCCCAGGCAATCACCCATGATATCCCGCCAAAAGACGCTGGCCAAAGGTCCGGCGAGCCGCTATATTATACAGACAAGTTTGTATTCAACGCGAGGATGACGGGAAACCCATGGCCTCCACGAAACGCGACCGGCTGATCGACACCGCGCTCGAGTTGTTCAATCGGGACGGCTACCGCGCCACCGGGATCGACAAGATCCTGGCCGAAGCCGGGGTCGCCAAGATGACCCTCTACAACCACTTCGGCTCCAAGGACGAGCTCATCCTGGCCGCGCTTAAGCGGCGCGACGCGCGCTGGCGCGACTGGCTCCGCCACGCCGTGGCGCGCCGCGCCGAGACCCCCCACGGGCGCCTGCTCGCCGTTTTCGACGCGCTCGAGGAGTGGTTCGCCCAGGCCGACTTCCAGGGCTGCATGTTCATGCGCGCGGCGAGCGAGTACTGCGGCTGCGACCACCCGATCCACGCCGTGGCGGCCGAGCACCAGCGCCTGCTCCTGGCCGAGCTGCGCGACCTGGCCGCCGCCGCCGGCGCCAAGCGCCCGGCCAAGCTGGCGCGCGAAATTCTGCTGTTGGTCTTGGGCGCGATCGTCGCCACCCAAGTCAACGGCCCCGTGGACGCCGGCAAGGCGGCGAAAAAGGCGGCCGAGGTGCTGATCGAGGAGGCGCTCGCCGCGCCCGAGGTGGGCGACGCCGCCTAAACCGCGGGCGCTCGATGCACCCGCGCGCGCGGCGCGGGTTTATACCAAAAACCGTTGATATCAGACGCGGAGATCGAGGAGGCTGCCGCGCGGCGGCAGTCGGTCGTCCGCGCGCAGGGCGCGTACCGCCTCGGCAAGGGTGGTGGAGGTGGACAGCCCCGTCGCGCCGGTGCCGCTTGCGCTTTTGGCGGCGGGCGTGGCTGGCCGAGCCGTGTCCACGGCGCCCGCCTTGATCTGGAGCTCGCCACCCGACTGCTGGCGGATGCCCGGCTGCGGCTGGCGCAGGAAGCCGAGTTTGAAGGGAAACGGATTTTCGGGGATCTGCATCGGCGACGAACATGCCACGGCAGGCGTAAACGGCCGGTAAAAGCGCGCTCTAACATGGGCCGCCGAACGGGGCGCGCCGGGCGCGCCGGATAACGGGCCGCGTTAACCAAATGTGAACAGTCTGTAACTTTACTGTTAATCCAAAGGCCAACGGGGGCAAGCGGATCCAATGAAACGCGCGCGCGGGCAAATCGAACCCGGTGGTGTCACCGGGCTTATAAGGGTCCCTAAATTTGTTAACCCGTTTTATCCTATAGTCGCGCGCGGCCGGTCCGGGAATCGCCGGGCCGGTCCGGGCTTGAACGAATATCAACGACCTTTGGTATAAGGGCAGTACCGTCGGATGCCTCCCGGGGGGACCAGAACAGAGACCCGTGCAGTGAACGGTCCCGGCAAGGAATTACAATTTCTGCTCGACTTGGCGCTCGACAAATCGCTCGAGGGCCGCAGGATGCTGACCGCCACGATCGGCGATCTCTTCACCAAGCAGGATAAGGTCCTGACCGAGCGTGAACGCGCGCTCATGTCCGACATCCTGCGCAAACTGATCCACGACTGCGAGATGGCGGTCCGGCGCGACCTGAGCGAGCGCCTGGCCAAAGCCCCCAATCCGCCGCACGACCTGATCGTGACCCTCGCCAACGACGATATCGAGGTCGCCGAGCCGATTCTCATGAGAAGCGAGGTGTTGCGCGATCCCGAACTGATTCGGGTGATCCGCCATCGAACGCAGCAGCACCAGCTGGTGATCGCCATGCGCCGCTCGCTCAGCGAGCACGTCTCCGACGCGCTCGTGGAGACCGGCAACGAGGACGTGGTCAAGACCCTGCTCGAAAATTCGGACGCGCAAATTTCCGAAGCGACCATGGAGTATCTGGCCGAGGAATCGCGCCGCGTCGACACCTATCAGGAGCCGCTGCTCAAACGCGGCGACCTGAAGCGGGAACTGGCGGAGCGCATGTACCTTTGGGTCTCCGCCGCGCTTCGCTCCCATATTCTCGAAAACTTCGACATCGAGCCCAGCCGGCTCGACGACCAGCTCGAAGACGTCGCCCAGGCCATCGCGCGCGACCCGGAACAGCACCGGGCGGAACCGGACGAGGCGCAGCCCGCCGGCGTTCTGGCCCGCCGCCTGGTCGAACAACGGAAGGTCACGCCCAACTTCCTGATCCAGGTCCTGCGTCAGGGCGAGATCCGACTCTTCGAGGCCTTGTTCGGCCAAATGAGCGGCCTCAAGGCGCCCCGTTTGCAGAGCGTGCTCTACGATTCGGGCGGCGAAGGATTGGCCATCGCCTGTCGGGCGATGGAGATGCACAAGCCGACCTTCGCCACCATCTTCCTGCTCAGCCGGCGCGGCCGGCCGGGCAATCAGGTCGTCGATCCGCGCGAACTCTCCCGCGCGTTGCTGCTTTTCGATAAGATGAACCCGCGCGCCGCGGTCGAGGTCATGAAGAGCTGGCGTCGGGATTGGGCGTATCAGGACGCCACCGAACGGATCGCCGCGTCGGCCGGGACACCGCCCGGCGAGAAGAAGGAAGCCGACTAATACCAAATCTCGGTAAATTGGGTCCGTATCAGCGAGACTCGGTTTAAGGGCATGTCCGCCCAGGCCGACCAACGCCCGCCACTTCGCTTGACGGTCGATCGCGAGACCGCCGCCGAGGCCGCCGCCGCGCGCGCCGCAGACTGCGATCCCGTCGCGGAGTTGGCGCGCGTCTTGCTGGACGGGGGCGCGGCGACCTGCGTCACGGACCGGCGCGGCGAGCTGATCTATGCCAACGCCGCCTACGAGAGGATCGCCGAGGCGGTCGCCGAAGCCGGGCTGGCGCCCATCGGGCGGCCGATCGACGGCCCGCCCGGGCCCGGCGACGAAACGGCGAGCCCGCGCGCCGCGGTCGAGGCGTCGAACGCCCGGGCGGAGCGCAGGCACGCGGTCGCGGTGGATGGGGGAACCGAATATTACAGTCTGCGCCACGAAGTGCTACGCGACGCCGATGGCTGGGCGGTCGCCAGGGCGTCCATCTTCACGCCGATTACGGACCGGGAGAGCGCGAAGATCAAGTTGGCCGCGGCGAACGAGCGCCTGGAAGACATCACGCGGCTGGTCAGCGACTGGGTCTGGGAGATCAACCGGAACCAGGTGCTCACCTTCGTCTCGCCCCGGGTCAACGAAGCGCTCGGCTACCATCAGCTCGAGCTGACCGGACGCCGGCTGTCGGAACTTTTGGCCGAGCCCTCGGGGGTCGTCGACGCGCTCGCCGGCAACGACGGGCGGCGGCCGTTCCGCGACCTGGAGGTCAAGATCGCGGACCGGGACGGCAAGCTCCGTCACGTCCTCTTGAGCGGCCTGCCGGTCTACTGCCCCGCGACCGGGTCTTTCCTCGGGTTCCGCGGCACCGCGCAGGACGTGAGCGAACTCAAGTGGCGCGAGGAGGCGCTGCTTCGGGCCAAAGAGCAGGCGGAACTCGCCAATCGCACCAAGAGCGAGTTCCTCGCCAGCATGAGCCACGAGTTGCGTACACCCTTGAACGCGATCATCGGTTTTTCCGACATCATGGGTAACCAGATGCTCGGCCCGCTCGGCAACGGGCAATACGAGGGCTACACCAAGGACATTTCGGACAGCGCCCGGCATCTCTTGGCGCTGATCAACGACATCCTGGACACCGCCAAGATCGAGGCCGGACAGATGTTGCTGGCCGAGGAGATCGTCGATCCCCACGACCTGATCGAGTCGGTGTGCCGCCTGGTCGCGCCGCGGGCCGAGCGCGCCAATCTCAGCCTCGAGGTACGCATTCCCGACCGCATCCCGACGCTGCGCGCGGACAAGACCAAGCTGAAGCAGATCTTGATCAACCTGATCTCGAACGCGTTGAAGTTCACGCCCGAGGGCGGCCGCATCGAGTTGGTCGCCGAGGCCGCCCCAAGCGGCGAATTCGTGTTCATCGTGAGCGATACCGGGATCGGGATCGCGGCCGAGGACATCCCCCGGGCCATGGCGCCCTTCGGACAGGTGGACTCCCGGTTGAGCCGCAAGTTCGAGGGCACCGGGCTCGGGTTGCCGCTGGCCAAGTCCTTGACCGAATTGCACGGCGGCGAGTTCCTTCTGGTCAGCCAGATCGACGTCGGCACGACGGTGACCGTGCGCCTGCCGGCCACGCGGACCGTCGTCGAGTGAACCGGGACGGTTGGTATTATGGGCTGGTCGTGGAGTCGAAGCTTTCGGCTTCGATCGTCCGCCAGGCGGCCTCGGCGAGCGTGTAGTAGCAGCAGCCCTCCACGTCGTAGGCGTTACGCAGGCCCTGGTACAGGAAGCCGAGCTTGTCCAGGACGCGCCGCGAGGCGCGGTTCTCCGGGTCCGTGACCGCGGCGATGCGCGCGAGACGGAGCTCGTCGAAACCGTAGGCGAGCAGGGGCCGGGCCGCCTCGGTGGCGATCCCGCGGCCCCAAGAGGACTTCGCAAATCGGTAGGCGAGCTCGATCTCCTCCGTGTCGTCGAGGGGGATCAGCCCGGCCCAGCCGTGGAAGACGCCGGTCGCGGACTCCTCGATCGCCCACAGTCCGAGCCCGTCCCCGGGCCGCTCCCGAACCAAGCTCTCTGCCCGCTCCAGGGCTTCGGCGTAGAGTTTCGCGCCGGAGCCGATGTAGCGCATGACCTCGGGATCGGCGTTCATGGCGGCGAGCGCGGGCGCGTCGCCCCGGCGCCAACCCCGGAGCCGCAGTCGTTCGGTGACGAATTCCTTCATGGCGCGATCGCCTCAGCGCACCCTCCCCGCCCCCGCGTGCGACATTATGGAGGGTGCCCGGCCGCGGGTTTGTCAACCGCGTGTCGGAGCCAATACACTGGCCCGCTTGGGTTAGGGCTTTTCCCGTGGGGAGGTGAGCGAGATGACGACCTGGATCAAGGGCGCCGACTGGATCGTCGCCTGGGACCAAACCAACCAACGCCATGCCTATCTGCGCGACGGCGACGTCGTCTTCGACGGCGACGCGATCGCCTTCGTCGGCCGCGGCTACGCCGGCGCCGCCGAGGAGGTCGTCGACGGCCGCGGCCTTTGCGTCCTGCCCGGCCTGGTCGATATCCACGCGCACCCCAGCAGCGAGCCGGCCTATCGCGGCATCCGCGAGGAACACGGCCGGCCGCGCATGTACATGACCGGCCTCTACGAGCGCTCGCTGGCTTACGTTCTGGACGAGGAGGGCCTGCTCGCCGGTGCCGAGGCCGCCTACTGCGAGCTGTTGAAGAGCGGCGTCACCACCATCGCGGACCTGTCCTCGCCCTATCCGGGCTGGCTCGACCTCCTGGCCAGGAGCGGGCTTCGCGGCGTCGTCGCGCCGGGCTACGCCTCGTCGCGCTGGCGCCTGGAGAACGACTTCGAGCTCAAGTTCGTCTGGGACGAGGCGGCCGGGCGCCGGGGCTTCGAGGACAGCCTGCACCTGATGGCGAAGGCCGACCAACACCCCTGCGGGCGCCTGTCCGGCATGCTCTACCCGGCCCAGATCGAGACCTGCACCGCCGATCTGTTCCGCGATTCCATCGCCGCGGCGCGCGAGCAGGGCCGTCCGCTCACGACCCACCTCTCGCAGAGCGTCCTCGAGTTCCAGGAGATCGTCCGGCGCCACGGCAAGACGCCCGCCCAGTACGCCCAGGAGCTCGGCATCCTGGGGCCGAACACGGTCCTCGGCCACGCGATCTTCATCGACGAGCATTCCTGGCTTCACTGGCCGAGCCGGGAGGACCTGGAAATCCTGGCCCGCAGCGGCGTGACCGTGGCCCATTGCCCGACGCCGTTCGCCCGCTACGGCCAGGTTCTGGAGGACTTCGGCCGCTATCTGCGCGCCGGCGTCGGGATGGGGATCGGGACCGACTGCGCGCCCCACAACATGCTCGAGGAGATGGGCCGGGCGGCGGTGCTGGCGCGCATCGCGGCCGGCGACATCACCACGGTTTCGACCGCCGACATCTTTCACGCGGCGACCGTCGGCGGGGCCACGGCGCTTTTGCGCGACGATATCGGCCGGCTGGCGCCGGGCATGAAGGCCGACCTGGTGCTCGTCGATCTCGATCATCCGCTCATGCGGCCGCTCTACGACCCGCTGCGCAACCTGATTTACACGGCCGCCGAGCGGGCCGTGCGCGACGTCTACGTCGACGGCAAGCGCGTGGTCGCCGACGGCAAGGTCCTGACCCTGGACCGCGAGGACGCCCTCGGCCGCCTTCAGGAGGCCCAGCAGCGCATGATCCGGGACGTGCCGAACCACGACTACGCGCGGCGCCGGGCCGAGGAGATCGTGCCCTTGAGCCTGCCGCTCGCGTGAGGCGCCGGCTCATCGCGTTCAGGGCACTCATGGCTCTGCCGCTAGAATAGGGGCTTTGCCGCTATAATAAGGCCTGGCCCGGTCCCGAACGGGAGCGGCGGGGAGGCGAGGTGTCGTGAAGGCGATCCGGATACTGGCGTTGGCCGCGCTCGCGCTGGGCGCGGCGGCCTCGGCCTCGGCCGAGTCGATCACCCTCGACGGCATCACCTTCAGCGATGCCTTGGGCGGCATCGTCCTGATCGGAGGCTGGGGCCGGGGCACGCCGGAGGATCCCTTCGTCGTGGTCGAGATCATCACCGACGACGGCCCGGGCATCCTCACCATACGCGGCCTCGATTCGGGCTTCGGCAACCGGATCGCCTCGCACCACCTGGCCGGCTTCGCGCTCACCAAGATCGTCTGCAACGGCACCGGGCGCGATTGGCTGTCGTTCGACCTGGAGCTCAGGGAGCGCCTCCGAGACTACAGTCCTTACGAGGACGGGCTCTCGTTCGGGCAGGGCAGCATCGCCGGCCGGCCCTTTCTGTCCGATACCTTCCGTTATGCGGACGAGATCAGCGAGCCCTTCGACAAGGTCTCCTTTTCCGGCGGCACGGTGCCGCCGGGCGGCACGGCGGCCGTTACCGTGGTCATCACCGACAGCACGCCGCGGCCGGTCTTCTATCTGCTGCAGAAGCGCGAGAAACCCGTTGCCGAGCGCCGGGACCGGCCGGCGGGACTGGTGGCGAAAGCGAGCCTGAAGGGGACCAAATGCCTATTCGAGACGGGGCCTTCCTGAACGCCGACCTTACCTGAGTGCCACGGCGGCGAATCCTCCCGATTCCGCCGCGCGGGTCCGCGCTTTTCTTCCGGCTCGTAATAAGGCATTATTTGCCTGCTTAAAGACGCTAAAGGGGGCGGGACATCCCCCGCCCCCAACAACGGCGTCGACCCGGCGGTCCACGACCGCCGGCCAAAGGGAGGACGAAAATGTTATTACTGAAAGGAAAATTGGCGGGTGCCCTTGCGACTGGGGCCCTGATCGCCGCGTTCGCGACCACCGGGCTGGTCTCCGGGGCGGCCGCGCAATCCGTGCTGCGGGCCAAAATTCACGCGGACCTCAAGAACACCGATCCGATCTGGACCACGGCCTACATCACCCGGAACTTCGGCTACATGGTCTACGACACGCTGTTTGCGATGGACGCGGACTTCAACGTCCAGCCGCAGATGGCCGAATCCTACGAGGTCAGCGACGATGGCAAGGTCTACACCATCAAGCTGCGCCCGGGCCTGAAGTGGCACGACGGCACGCCCGTGACCTCGGAGGACAGCATCGCCTCGATCGCCCGTTGGGGCAAGCGCGACGGCATGGGCCAGCAGCTCGCGGCCGTGACCGCGGCCATGGAGGTGGTCGACGACTCGACCTTCAAGATCATCCTGACCGAGCCCTGGGGCCTGGTGCTGCAGGCGCTCGGCAAGATGAGCTCGAACGTGCCGTTCATGATGACCAAGGAGATGGCCGCGACCGACCCCTTCGAGCAGGTGCCGGAGATCATCGGCTCGGGCCCGTTCAAGTTCGTCAAGGAGGAATGGGTCCCCGGCGCCAAGGTCGTCTTCGTCAAGAACGAGGACTACGTGCCGCGCCCCGAGCCGGCGAGCGCTGCCGCCGGCGGCAAGGTCGTCCACTTCGACCGCGTCGAGTGGCTCTACATCCCGGACCAAAACAGCGCCATGAACGCGCTGATCAACGCCGAGATCGACTACTTCGAGGACCCGCAGGCCGACCTGCTTCCGGTTCTCGAGGCCTCGCCGGGCATCGTCATCGAGTCCCTCGACCCCTTCGGCAGCCAGGGCTGGATCAGGATGAACCACCTGAACCCGCCGTTCGACGACGTGCGCGCGCGCCAGGCGGTGCAGTTGATCGTCGATCAGGAGATGTATCTGCGCGCCATCGTCGGCGATCCCAAGCTGTTCCAGGTCTGCCCGTCGATGTTCGTATGCGACACGCCGTTCGCGAACGACGCCGGCTCCGAGCGGGTCATGACCCAGGACTTCGAAAGGGCCAAGGCCCTGCTCGCGGAATCGGGCTACAAGGGTGAGAAGGTCGTGCTCATGCACCCGACCGACCTGCAGACGCTGAGCAGCGCCAGCCAGGTCACCGCCCAGCTCCTGCGTCAGCTCGGCATCAACCTCGAGGTCCAGGCGATGGACTGGTCGACGCTGACCTCGCGCCGCGCCGAGACCAAGTCGATCGCCGACGGCGGCTGGAACATCTTCCACACCTCGTGGATCGCGCCCGACCTGATCACCCCGGTCGCCAACATCGGCGTTTCGGGTGGGTGCGAGGAGAAGGCCTGGTTCGGCTGGCCCTGCGACCCCAAGATCGAGGCGCTGCGCGCCGACTTCGCGCGCGCGACCGACCTCGACAAGCAGAAGGCCATCGCCCGGGAGATCCAGCAGCGGGCCATGGATATCGTCACCTACGTGCCGCTCGGCCAGTACAAGGCTCCGGTCGCCTACCGCGACAATCTCCAGGGCGTGATCAAGGCGCCGGTGACGCTGTTCTGGAACATCTCGAGGAAGTAAACGCGAAAACCGGTCCGCACGGACCCAAACACTGCGGCCGCCATCCTCCCCTGGATGGCGGCCGTTTTCTTTGCAGCGCGCGTCCCGCTCAGGCGGTGGCGCTCGCCCGCTTCTCGAGCTTGATCGGCGGCGCGCCGACCTCGCGCAGATGGCAGGCGACGGCGTGGCCCGGCTGGACCTCGATGAGCGGCGGCTCCTCGTGGCGGCAGCGCTCCACGGCATAAGGGCAGCGGGTGTGAAAGCGGCAGCCGCTCGGCGGGTTGATCGGGCTCGGAACGTCGCCCTCCAGGATCAGGCGTTGGCGCGAGATCTCGGGATCGGGCACGGGCACGGCGGCCAGCAGCGCCTCCGTATAGGGATGTAGCGGCGTCGTGAACAGGGTCCGCTTGTCGGTCAGCTCGACGATCTTGCCGAGATACATGACGGCCACACGGTGGCTGATGTGCTCGACCACCGCCAGGTCGTGGGAGATGAACAGGAAGGCGAGGCGGTACTCCACCTGCAGGTCCATCAGCAGGTTGATCACCTGGGCCTGGACCGAGACGTCGAGGGCGGAGACCGGTTCGTCGGCCACGATCAGGCTGGGATTGAGCGCCAGCGCGCGGGCGATGCCGAGCCTTTGGCGCTGGCCGCCGGAAAACTCGTGCGGATACTTGGCCATGTGCTCGCGCTTCAGGCCGACACGCGCGAACAGGGCCTCGGCCTGCTTCTCCCCGCCGATCGAGCCGCCGTCGAGGCCGTAGTTCTTGAGCGGCTCCCTGACGATGGCCCCGGCCGACATGCGTGGGTTGAGCGAGGAATAGGGGTCCTGAAAGACCATCTGCATCTCGCGCCGGTAGGGCCGCAGCCCTCGGCCGCTGACCGCCGTGATGTCGGTACCGAGGATCTTGACGACGCCCGCCGTAGGCTCCAGCAGGCGCATGACCAGCTTGCCGATGGTCGTCTTGCCGCAGCCGCTCTCGCCGACCAGCCCCAAGGTCTCGCCTCTGCGGATCGTGAAGGAGACCCCGTCGACGGCGTAGACCTGGCCCACCGTCGAGGACAGCAACCCCCTCTTGACGGGAAAGAACTTCTTCAGGTCCTGGACCTCGAGGACCGTTTCCGCATCGCCGTTGGTCGCGGCCCGCGCCGTCGCCGGGGTCATGTCACCCGGGGCCATGTCACTCGGGGCCATGTCACTCGGGGCCATGTCACTCGGGGCCATGTCGCAGGGCCTCCAGCCGCTCGGTTTCCCAGCAGGCCGCCCAGTGGTCCGGCCGGTGCTGCTCCAGGGGCGGCGCCTCGCGATGACAGCGCGCGGTCGCGAAGGTGCAGCGCGGCGCGAAGGCGCAACCCGGGATCGGCTCGATGAGCGAGGGCACCGTGCCCTCGATCTCCTGCAGGCGCCGGGTAGCGCCCTCCTCGACCACCTCGTTGAGCCGCGGGATCGAGCCCATGAGACCGTGGGTGTAGGGATGCAGGGGCCGGCTGAAGAGATCCTTGACCTTGGCTTCCTCCACCTTCCGGCCGGCGTACATGACCACGACCCGCTCGGCCGTCTCGGCGATCACCCCCAGGTCGTGGGTGATCAGGATGATGGCGGCGCCGAGGTCCTTCTTGAGTTCCAGCATGAGGTTGAGGATCTGCGCCTGGATGGTGACGTCGAGCGCCGTGGTCGGCTCGTCGGCGATCAGGACCTTCGGATTGCACGACAGCGCCATGGCGATCATCACCCGTTGGCGCATGCCGCCGGAAAGCTGGTGCGGATATTCGCCTAGGCGCTGCTTGGGATCGGGGATGCGCACCAGTTCGAGCATTTCGGCGGCGCGTTGGTTGGCCGCTTTCTTGGACAGCCCCTGGTGCAGGACGATCGATTCCGTGATCTGCAGCCCGATGGTCAGCACCGGGTTGAGCGAGGTCATCGGCTCCTGAAAGATCATCGAAATCTCGTTGCCGCGCACGTTCCGGATCTTTCGGTCCGAGAGCGTCAGGAGGTCTCGTCCCTCGAAAAGGACCGTGCCGGACTCGATCTTGGCCGGCGGCTGGGGCAAGAGCTGCAGCATCGACATCGCGGTCACGCTCTTGCCGCAGCCGGATTCGCCCACGATGCCGAGCGTCTCGCCCCGGTTGAGCGTGAAGGAAACGCCCTCGACGGCGCGCACGATGCCGTCGCGGGTGTAGAAGTGGACGCGCAGATCGTCGACCTCGAGGATCGGGCGCCCGGGCTCCGCGCCGGGCGTGGGCGCCCGCTCGAAGGTCGCGGCCTCGGCCATCTAGCCCATCCGCCGCGCGATGCGCGGATCCAGGGTGTCGCGCAGGCCGTCGCCGAGCACGTTGACGGTCAGCACCATGAGCGCCAGGCAGATGCCGGGGAACAGGAGGATCCAGGGCTTGATCTGGAAGTACACCCGGCCGTCCGCCATCATGTTGCCCCAGCTCGGCACTTCCGGCGGGGTGCCGGCGCCGAGGAAGCTCAGCAGCGCCTCGACGATGACCGCCGAGGCGCAGACGTAGGTCGCCTGCACAATGAGCGGGGCGAAGATATTGGGCAGGATGTGCCGAACCAGGATCCTGGGCAGGCGGGTCCCCGACGCCACCGCCGCCTCGACGAATGGCTGCTCGCGGATGGTCAGCACCACCGCGCGCACCAGGCGCACGACCCGGGGCACCTCGGGCACCGTGATCGCGATGATGACGTTCTGCACGCTCGAGCCGAAGAGCGCCATCAGCGCGATGGCGAACAGGATGCCCGGGATCGCCATCAAGCCGTCCATGATGCGCATGACGATGGCGTCGACGATGCGGATGTAGCCGGCCACCAGGCCGATCGCCAGGCCGATGGCGGTGCTGAAAGTTGCGACCGCCAGGCCGACGGTGAGCGAGATCCGGGTGCCAAAGACCGTCCGTGCGTAGACGTCCCGGCCCAGATGGTCGGTGCCGAACCAGAACTCCTTGCTCGGCGGCTTCAGCCGGTCGATCGGATTAATAAAGAGCGGATCGGTCGCGAGCCAGGGCGCGAAGACCGCGACCGCCGCCATGAGGGCCAGGATCGAGGTGCCGATCACCACCGTCGGATTGCGCCGCGCGAACTCGAGGACGCGGCCCAGCCAGCCCTGGGGTCTCTCGATTACGAACTCAGTCGATGTCGCGACCATGTGCGCTTCGTCCCCGAATCAGTAACGGATGCGTGGATCGAGGAAGGTATAGGCGATGTCGACCAGCAGGTTGATAAACACGTAGACCCCCGCGAACAGCAGGATAATGCCCTGAATGATCGGATAGTCGCGGCGCAGGATCGA
Source organism: Pseudomonadota bacterium (assembly GCA_022572105.1). Classification (GTDB taxonomy): domain Bacteria; phylum Pseudomonadota; class Alphaproteobacteria; order Kiloniellales; family J153; genus JACZWN01. The sequence goes on from JACZWN010000013.1 coordinate 26,933, forward strand.
GTCGACCGTGAGCCGCCCCAGCCCCGGGATGTTGAACACGCTCTCGGTCACCACGACGCCGCCGATCAAGAGCGCGATGCCGATGCCGATGATGGTCACGATCGGCACGGCCGCGTTCTTGAGCGCGTGGCGCATCAGAACCACGCTCGAGGCCAGGCCCTTGGCACGGGCCGTGCGGATATAGTCCTCGGTCAAGACCTCGAGCACGCTGGCCCGGGTGATACGCGCGATCAAGGCGCTGTAGAGCAGCGCCAGCGCCACGCTCGGCAGGGTGATGGAGCGCAGGAACGGGATGACGCCGTCCCTGTAGCTGACGTAGCCCTGAACCGGAAACCATTTCAGCTCGATCGCGAAGACGTACATCAGCAGGTAGCCGATGACGAAGACCGGAACCGAAAAGCCGAACACCGCGACGACCATGCTCAGGCGGTCGATCAAGGTGCCGGCGCGCCAGGCCGCGAGCACGCCGAGCGGCACCGCGAACAGGACGGCCATGATGATGGTGAAGATGGACAGCGCCAGCGTAGGCTCTATGCGCTGGGCGATCAGATGGGAGACCGGCAGGTCGGAGAAGATGGAGATCCCCAGGTCGCCCTGCATCAGCTGCCAGACCCAGGTGCCGAACTGAATGTAGATCGGCCGATCCAGGCCCAGCTTGGCGCGGATGCGCTTGATGTCCTCGGGGCTCGCATAGTCGCCGGCGATGATGGCGGCGAATTGCCGCGCGATGGCGAGGCCTTCGGCGAATTGATGGTGCGCGGCCCGTGGACGGCGAGCGCCTATTACAATGATGCGGAAGCCACCAAGCAGTCCTTCAGCGCCGACGGCTGGTTCCGCACCGGCGACGTGGCGACCATCGACGGCGACGGGATCATGCAGATCGTCGACCGCAAGAAGGATGTCATCAAATCGGCGGGGGAGAGGGTCAG
>JACZWN010000014.1 GCA_022572105.1 Pseudomonadota bacterium
GCCGCCCGCCCGGCTGGGTCCAGCCGCGCGCGACGACGCGGCCGTCCTTGACGATCACGCAGCCGACCGCGGGATTGGGCGCGACCCGGCCCAGGCCGCGCTCGGCGAGCACCAGCGCGGCGCGCAGGTGCTCCCGATCGGCCCGATCACTCGGGCTCGCCGAGCTTTTCGATGAACTTTTCAAAGTCCTGCGCTTCGCGGAAATCGCGGTAGACCGAGGCGAAGCGCACGTAGGCGACCGGATCCAGGCTTGCGAGCGCGTCCATGATCAGCTCGCCGATCAGCTTGGTCGGGATCTCGCTCTCGCCCGAGGACTCCAGGCGCCGGACGATGCCGTTGACCACGCGCTCCACCCGATCCGGGTCGACCGGCCGCTTGCGCAGCGCGATGGTCATGGAGCGCAGGAGCTTGTCGCGGTCAAAGGTCTCGCGCTTGTCGTTCGACTTGAGCACGGTCAGCTCGCGCAACTGGACCCGTTCGAAGGTGGTGAAACGGGCGCCGCAGTTCGGGCACTGGCGCCGGCGACGGATCGCGGAGTTGTCCTCCGTCGGGCGTGAGTCCTTGACCTGTGTGTCTTCGTTTCCACAAAACGGGCAGCGCATTCCCCCTCTCTCCGCGGCCCCCCTGGGCCACTCAACTCAGATCGTCGGTTACGGGTAGATCGGAAACCTCCGGCACAGCGCGCGCACTTCGTCGCGCACCTCCGATTCCACGGCGGCGTTGTCGTCCAGGTTGGCGACCAGGCCGTCGAGCACGCGCGTGATCATCTCGCCGACCTGGCGGAACTCCGCCGGACCGAATCCGCGCGTGGTCGCCGCCGGGGTGCCGAGCCGGATGCCCGAGGTGATGGTCGGCTTCTCCAGGTCGAATGGCACGCCGTTTTTGTTGCAGGTGACGCCGGCGCGATCGAGGCTCGCCTCGGCCGCCTTGCCGGTCAGTCCCTTGGGCCGCAAGTCGACCAACATGAGGTGCGTGTCGGTCCCGCCCGTGACAATGTCGAAGCCGTTGTCGAGCAAGTTCCGGGCCAGCGTGCGTGCGTTGTCCACGACGGCCTGGGTGTACACCTTGAAGGACGGCTCGAGCGCCTCGCCGAGCGCAACCGCCTTGCCCGCGATGGCGTGCATGAGCGGCCCGCCTTGCAAGCCCGGGAAGGCCGCCGAGTTGATCTTCTTGCCCAAGTCCAGGTCGTTCGAGAGGATCATGCCGCCGCGCGCGCCGCGCAGGGTCTTGTGGGTGGTGGTGGTGACCACGTGGGCGTGGGGCAGCGGGCTCGGATGGACGCCGCCGGCGACGAGCCCGGCGAAGTGGGCCATATCCGCCTGGAAGTAGGCCCCGACTTCGTCGGCGATGCGCCGGAAGCGCGCGAAGTCGAGAAACCGCGGATAGGCCGAACCGCCGGCGATGATCAGCCTCGGCCGGTGCTCGCGCGCCAACCGCTCGAGCTCGTCGAAATCGATCAGGCCGTCCTCGCGGCGCACGCCGTATTGCACGGCGTTGAACCACTTGCCCGAGAGGTTGGGCGGGGCGCCGTGGGTCAGGTGCCCGCCGGCCGAGAGCGACAGGCCCATGATGGTGTCGCCCGGCTTGCACAAGGCCATGAGCACGCACTGGTTGGCCTGCGCGCCCGAGTGCGGCTGGACGTTCACGAAGGCGCAGTCGAACAGCTTTTTGGTGCGGTCGATGGCGAGCTGTTCGGCGATGTCGACGTACTCGCAGCCGCCGTAGTAGCGGCGCCCGGGATAGCCTTCCGCGTATTTGTTCGTAAGCACCGAGCCCTGGGCCTCGAGCACCGCGCGGCTGACGATGTTCTCCGAGGCGATCAGCTCGATCTGGTCCTGCTGGCGCCGGAGCTCGCCATGGAGCGCCGCCGCCAGCTCGGGGTCGGCCTCGGCCAGCCCGGCGGTGAAAAAGGTCTCCTCGCGGCTCGCCAGCGGCGCGGCGTCTGCAACGGTCATGGCGCCGGCATCCTCCCCTCTTGCTCGAACATCATCATCCCAGCTTGGCCACGCGCGCGACGTGGCGGCCCCCGGCGAACTCGGTCTCGAGAAACGTCCGCAGGCAGCCCTTGGCGACCTCGGGTCCGATCAGGCGCGCGCCGAGCGCGAGTACGTTGGCATCGTTGTGTTCGCGTGCGAGCCGCGCCGAGGTCTCGTCGTGGCATAGCGCCGCGCGCACGCCCGGATGCCGGTTGACCGCGATCGAGATGCCGATCCCAGTACCGCAAATCGCCACGCCGCGCTCGGCCTTTCCCGAGGCGATCGACTCGGCCAGCACCTTGCCGTAATCGGGGTAGTCCACGGATTCGGGCCCATCGGTGCCGAGATCCAAAATCTCGTGACCCATCGATCTCAACTCCTCGACGAGCGTCGTCTTGAGCTCGTACCCAGCATGATCGGCGGCAAGGGCAATCGGTTTCGTGGACATGCCAAGATTACTGCGGGCGGTCGGAAAAGAGTGCGGACACTACCATATGTCGGCGTCGCATGGAAACCCGGCACAAGGTCTCGCCCAGGGAAATTGCGGCCCGGACTCGAACGTTCGACCCGGCGGCATCCCGGCCGCGGCCCGACCGCACCGATGCACGGAATCTGGAGAGCCGATCTAATTCAAATGAATTACAGTAATTGAATGCGTTGCTACTAAAAGCTTTCTGGAATTGACACCATTCCATTGCCGTGCGAAATTTCCCGTTTCACTGGGGCATAATAGACGGAAGCACAAATGACCGATCAAGCAACCGAACGCCCGTCGTCCGGCGAGGTCTTGCGCATGACCGCCGACGTGGTCGCGGCATACGTGGGCAACAATCCGCTGGCGTCCAACGATCTTCCTGGGGTGATCAACACGATTCACGCCTCCTTGGCGGACCTCAATAGCGACGGCGCGAGCGCGAAACCGCCCAAGCCCGCGGTGCCGATCCGCAGGTCGGTGACGCCCGAATTCATCATCTGCCTGGAGGACGGCAAGAAGCTGAAGATGCTCAAGCGCCACCTGCGCACGAGCTTCAACCTGACTCCCGACGAGTACCGGGCGCGATGGCGACTCGGCCCGGACTATCCCATGGTGGCGCCGAACTACGCCAAGCGGCGCTCCGAATTCGCCAAGAAGATCGGTCTGGGACAGAAGACGCGCCGCAAGCGCGGCGCCAAGCGGCGCAAGTAAGCGCGGCGTCTGCGCCCGCGCCGCCCGCGCGCTCGGCACGGTTCGTCGCGAACAGGACGACCGGCGGCGGCCGCCACGGCTGCGGACCGGCGTAGCGCCCGGTCGACGACGCGGCGACACCACCGCTCAACCGCGCAAGGACCATACCAACCGTCCTTGGTATCGGACGCGGGGTATCGGACGCGGGGTATCGGACGCGGGGTATCAGACGCGGATGCCCCCCGGCTGGGCCGCACCCTTGCGGCGGCGCTCCAGAACGTACTCCAGCTTTTGCAGCGCGGCGCGCTTCAGGGCGTCCTCGCCGCGCGCGGGATCGCCCACGATCGACACCTCGATGAACGTCGCCGTGTCCACCGCCGAGACCTTGACGAAGGCGCCGACCCGGTAGAACTCGATGATGACTTCGCCGCGCTCGGCCATGGCCGGATAATCGGCAGGTATGGCAAAGATTGTGTTAAGGAGTTACGCCGGGCGACGGCACGCTCACGCCCGCGCCCTTGTGCCCTTTCCTGGCCGCGTGGATCGGCTAGATTAGGGGCCAGGACACAGACCCCCAAGGTCGCGGAAAGGACGATTCCGATGGCCCAAGCCGAAAGAGCCGCCCCGGCGGCGGCCAAGCCGACCGCCCGGCCCCAGTTTCAATGGGACGACCCGCTGCTGCTCGATGAGCAGTTGAGCGAGGACGAGCGCATGGTGCGCGACGCCGCGCACGACTACTGCCAGGAAAAGCTCATGCCGCGCATCCTCATGGCCAACCGGGAGGAGCGCTTCGACCGGGAGATCATGACCGAGATGGGCGCGCTCGGCTTCCTCGGCGCGACCCTGCCCGAGGATTACGGCTGCGCCGGGGTCAACTACGTCTGCTACGGCCTGGTCGCGCGCGAGGTCGAACGGGTCGATTCCGCCTACCGATCGGCCTTGAGCGTCCAATCGAGCCTGGTCATGCACCCGATCTACGCTTACGGCAGCGAGGAACAGCGGCGCAAGTACCTGCCCCGGCTGGCCACCGGCGAAATGCTCGGCTGCTTCGGCCTGACCGAGCCCGACGCCGGCTCCGATCCGGGCGCCATGCGCACCACGGCCCGGAAGGTCGACGGCGGCTACCGGCTCAGCGGCACCAAGACCTGGATCTCCAACGCGCCCGTCGCCGACCTCATGGTGGTCTGGGCCAAGACCGAGGACGGGGTCATCCGCGGCTTCCTGCTGGAGCGCGGCATGACGGGGCTGTCGACGCCGAAAATCGAGGGCAAGTTCTCGCTGCGCGCCTCGCCCACCGGCCAGGTGGTGATGGCGGACGTCCTGGTTCCCGAGGAAAACCTGCTCGCCGGCGTCGAGGGCCTGAAGGGCCCGTTCGGCTGCCTCAACCGGGCGCGCTACGGCATCGCCTGGGGCGCGCTCGGCGCGGCCGAGTTCTGCTGGCACGCGGCGCTCAGCTACACCCTGGAGCGCAAGCAGTTCGGCCGGCCGCTGGCCGCCACCCAGCTGATCCAGAAGAAGCTGGCCGACATGCAGACCGAGATCACCATCGGCCTGCAGACCTGCCTCCGGCTGGGGCGCCTGATGGACGAGGGCAAGGCCGCGCCCGAGGCGATCTCGCTGGCCAAGCGCAACTCGGCGGGCAAGGCGCTCGATATCGCGCGCATGGCGCGCGACATGCACGGCGGCAACGGCGTCTGCGACGAGTACCACGTGATCCGCCACGTCATGAACCTGGAATCAGTCAACACCTACGAGGGCACCCACGACATCCACGCGCTGATCCTGGGCCACGCTCAGACCGGCATCCAGGCGTTCACCTGAGGCCGGGGGCGTTCACCTGAGACCGGGATATGGACCGGGCCGGACGCCGGTTCGTGATGACGTTGCGTCGGGAGGGGAAGCATGGCCGAAAGCGGGGGAAGTTTCCTTAAGCTGGACCACAACAAAATCAGACAAGCCTATGAAAAGGCGCTAAAAACTTACGGGCATCGCGCCGATGTCACGGGCATCGACATCGGCTACAAGTACAAGGACGGGATGCGCCGGGACGAGATCGTCCTGCGCGTCCACCTGCGCGAGAAAGTCGACCGCGACCTGTTGGCCGAGGCCGAGCTCCTGCCGCCTGAGGTCGACGGCGTGCCGCTCGACGTCATCCAGGCGAGCTACGCACCCTCGAGCAACGGCATCCTGGCGAGCAACGGCATCCTGGCGCTCGCCGCCCGCCGCCACCGGCGCGATCCGGTCCAGCCGGGCCTCAGCATCTCCCATCACCTGGGCACGGCCGGCACCATCGGCGCGGTGGTCTACGACCGTACCGACGGGGCCGCCTGCATCCTGAGCAACAAGCACGTGCTGGCCGAGGCGGTGCTGGCCGAGGTCGGGGACCAGATCCTCCAGCCCGGCCGCACCGACGGCGGGCGCCGCGACGTCGACGCCATCGCGCGGCTGCGGCGCATGTACCTGGGCGTCAAGGGCGACGCCGCGATCGCGGCGCTGAACCAGACGCGCCAGGTGCGGACCGCGCAATACACGACCGACGCCCATGTCCAGCGCACGCGCCGCGCCCAGGTCGGCGACCGCGCGGTCAAGTCGGGCCGCACCACGGGCGTCACCGAGGCCACGGTCGACGGCGTCGGACGCTTCAAGGTGAAATACGGTGTCCAGGAATTCCGGATCGACGGCTTCAAGCTGCGCGTGCGGGACCCGGCCAACCCGGACAACCTGGAACTCACCTTTCACGGCGATTCCGGATCGCTCTGGTACGACCCGGCGACCCAGGAGGGCCTGGGCCTGCACTTCGCCGGCGAGGACGATCACGCGCCGGCGGCCGAGTTCGCCCTGGCCTGCCATCTGGACGCGGTGCTGGACGAGCTCCTGGTGTCGCTGGAGCCGGTGGCGCCGGAGGACTTTATCGCACCCGGGGACGTGCCGCCGACGCCCGGCCCCGAACCGGCCGATCCCGAACCGACGCCTGGCCCTTCCGGGCCGACCCTGGCCGACCTATTGCGCGGCGCCGGCGCGAATGAGGAAACCCTGCGCAACCTGAGTCACGACGAGGCCTGCGCCGCGGCCCTGCGTGAACACGGCCTGAGCGTCACCACCGGCGCCGACGGCACCCTGGAGATCGAGATCGACCCGAAAAAGACCCGCGGCCGGCTGCGCCTGGTCATCGAGCCGGAATAACCCGCGCCTCACAGACTCTCGCGGATCGCCTGATCGAGGATCGTCAGGCCCTCGTCGATCTCGGCCTCGCTCACGGTGAGCGGCGGGGCGATGCGCCAGATGCTGCCGCGCGTGGGCGAGATGCCGATGTTCATGCTCAGGCCCAGGTCCATGCAGCGGCGCGTGATCGCCAGGCCAAGCTCGTTGGCGGGCGCCCGGCTATGGCGGTCCTCGACCAGCTCGACGCCGAGCAGCAGGCCCCGGCCGCGGACGTCGCCGATGACCTCGTAGCGTTGTTTCAGCTCGAATAGGCCGGCCTTCAACCGCGCGCCCCTCTCGGCGGCGCGCGCGGCCAGTTGGTCGCGCAGCACCACCTCCAAGACCGCCAGCCCGACCAGCGCCGGCAGCGGATCGGCGACGTGCGAGGTCAGTTGCAGGTAGCCCTTGGCGTGGCAGTCCGCCTCGATCTCGGCGCTGGTGATGGTGGCCGACAGCGGCAGCCCGCCGCCCAGGGTCTTGGACAGGGTCAGGATGTCCGGGACCACGCCGACCTGCTCGAAGGCGAAGTTGGCGCCCAGGCGGCCGAGGCCGGTCTGCGCCTCGTCGAAGATCAGCAGCATGCCGCGCGCCCGGCACAGCTCCTCGAGGCGCGGGAAGTAGCCGGGCGGCGGCACGATGACGCCGCCGCTGCTCTGCACCGGCTCGACGATGACCGCGGCCAGCGCGCCGACCGACTGGGCGTCGATGGTCTCGAAGCCGACCTCCAGGCAGGTCCGGTCGCAGGCCTCGGTGCAGTGCCGGATCGGGCAGCGGTAGCAGTTGGGCGCCGGGATCGCGAGGGCGCCGGGCAGCGCCGGGCCGTAGCCGCGCCGGCCCTTGCCGAAGGTCACCGAGGCGGCGCCGCCGGTCAGGCCGTGGTAGGAGCCGGTCAGGCCGACCACCTCGAAGCGCCCGGTGTGCAGGCGCGCCAGGCGCAGGGCGGCGTCGTTGGATTCGCCGCCGGTGCTGAGCAGCAGCACCTTCTGCAGGCCGGGCGGCAGGATCGCGGCCAGCTCGCGGCACAGATCCACGACCGGCGGCGCCAGCATCAGGCTGAACAGGTGCAGGACCTCGCGGCAGCCGCGCTCCAGCGCCGCCACCACCGCCGGGTGGTTGTGGCCCAAGGTCGCGCACATCTGCCCGGAGGTGAAGTCGAGCAGCCGGCGCCCGCTGTCGTCGGTCAGGTAGGAGCCCTGGGCGCGCTCGATGAAGAACGGCAGGAAGCCGCCGGCGTCGTAGCGCAGCATGTGGCGCTCGACCGCGTCCTGCAAGTCGCGCCGCCGCGCCTCCCAGCCCTCGCCCTTCGCGGAGTCCCCCATCACTCAAGCCCTCGAACCGCGTCCGTGGCCGACTCGTACCACGGGCAAGCAGGGCGCCGCGAGTCCGTTGACCCCCTGCCCCAAAGAACTAAGGCCGGCGTTGCCGCCGGCCTCGCGCGTGGGCGTTTTTCCGCCCGCGGCTGTATCTGGTTGTCGGCAAGCCCTTAGGAGTCTGGCAGGTTTTGCGAAGCCCGCGCGACAGGTGGTGTCGCGCGGAGTTTCGAAAACCGGCCTAGGCCGCCGAGGTCAGGCGCGTGCCGGTGTGCTGCGGCGCCGACCAGAACTGCTGCAGGCGGCTCAGGGTGGCGTTGGCCGCGTCCAGGCTGTCCTTGTCGAGCTGGTTCTCGCCGAGCTCGTCCGCGTGGCCGTCGAACAGCGCGCTCAGGTTGCGGAAGATCTCCACGCCCTTCCCGGCGGCGCGCACGTGGAACGAGCGCCGGTCGTGGGGCGAGCGCTCCTGGATCAGATAGCCGTTCTCGACCATCTTCTTGACGTTGTAGGAGACGTTCGAGCCCAGGTAATAGCCGCGCTGGGTCAACTCGCCGACCGAGAACTCCTCCTCGCCGATGTTGAACAGGATCAGCGCCTGAACGTTGTTGAGGTCGCGGATGCCGCGCCGGTCCAGGTCGGCCTTGACCACCTCCAGGCACTGGCGGTGCAGGCGCTCGACCAGGGAGATCATTTCGAGATAAGCGTCTTTCACGGGGGGATCCTCGCCTCACGGTGCACGACGGAAAAAGGGGTTATCGGTCGTCCAGTGTAGCGAGAGGGCGGTTAAAGATCGCTTAACGGAAATCGCCACAAAAATCCCGTAAAACCCCCGGAAAACAGCCGGAAAACAGCCGGAAATCCGTCGGTTTCGCGGCTAATCTACGCCTCCCGGATCAGCTTGATGATGGCCGAATAGTCGAGCTCGCCGTGGCCGGCCTCGACGAACTGGGCGTAGAGCGCGGTCGCCGCGGCACCCAGGGGCGTCGCCGCGCCGGCCAGGCCGGCGGCTTCCTGCGAGAGCCCCATGTCCTTGACCATCATGGCCGCCGAGAAGCCCGGCTTGAAGTCCCGGTTGGCCGCCGAGGTCTCGACGATGCCGGGCACCGGCAGGTGGTTGAGCATGGCCCAGCACGAGGCCGAGGCCTTGGAGGCGATGTCGAAGAAAGTCTTCGGCTCCAGGCCCAGCCTCTCGCCGAGGGTAAAGGCCTCGGCGACCGCGATCATGGAGATGCCCAGGATCATGTTGTTGCAGACCTTGGCGGCCTGGCCGTTGCCGGGCGCGCCGGCGTGGACGATGGTCCGGCCCATGGCCGCCAAGACCGGCTTGGCGCGCGCGAAGGCGGCCTCCGAGCCGCCGGCCATGAAGGTGAGCGTCGCCGCATCGGCGCCCGCGACCCCGCCCGAGACCGGCGCATCCAGCATCTCGTGGCCGGCCTCGGCCGCGGCCGCGTGGACCGCGCGCGCGCTGGCCACGTCGATGGTCGAGCAGTCGATCAAGAGCGCGCCCTCACCGGCCGCCGCGATCACCCCGCCCGCGCCGGTATGGACCTCGCGCACCTGGGCGCCGGCCGGCAGCATGGTGATCACGATGGGCGCCCGGCCGGCCGCCTCGGCGGCGCTCGCGGCCGGTTCGACGCCGTTCGCCGTGGCCGCTTGAAGCGCGGCCGGGGCGACGTCGAAGCCGACCACCCCATGGCCGGCCTGGACCAGGTTCCGGGCCATGGGCCCGCCCATGTTGCCGAGCCCGATGAATGCGATGTCGGCCATGGCTCTCTCCTCCCTGACTTCCCGCGCCCCCGGGCGAACGCTCAGTCGAACCTCAGCTCGCTGTCGCCCAAGGGCGCGAAGTGGGCCTCGACCAGGTCCGGCGAGACCTCGGCCAGCGTATCGGGCCGCCACTTCGGCGCGTTGTCCTTGTCGATCACGATCGCGCGGATGCCCTCGTGGAAATCATGGCGCGCCAGGAACGCCTGGCTCAAGCGGAATTCCATGATCATGGCGTCGTCGAAGCCGAGCGCGGCGCCGCGGCGCAGTTGCTCGAAGGTGACCTTGAGGCTGGTCGGCGAGCAGGCGCCGAGCGTTTCCAGGGTCCGTTCCGCCCAGTCGCCGCCCTCGGCCTCGAGCGCGGCCAGGATCGCCGCCACCGAGTCCTGGCCGAAGCAGCGGTCGACGGCCGCCCGGTATTCGCCGAGCGGCGCTGCGTTCGGGTCGCTGGCAAAGGCTTCGATCGTTGTGCTGGCGACAGCGTGTGGGTCGCCGCTCGCCCAGTCGGCCGCAGCCAAGGCGGCCTCGAGCTCGGGCAACCGCGCGCTCTCGACGTAATGGTCGGCCAGGCCGGCATAAAGCGCGTCGGCCGCTTTCAGGCGTACGCCGGTCAAGCCCAGGTAGAGGCCGAGCGCGCCGGGCAGGCGCGGCAGGAAATGCGCGCTGCCGACGTCGGGAAACAGGCCGATCCGGGTCTCGGGCAGAGCGATCATGGTACGCTCGGTCGCGACCCGGTGGCTGCCGTGGACGCAGACCCCGACGCCGCCGCCCATGGCGATGCCGTCGACCAGCGCGATATAGGGCTTGGGCAGGACCTTGATCCGGCGGATCAGCGTGTACTCGCGCCGGAACAGGTCGGACGCCGGGCCGCCCACGGTGCGCCCACCCTTCCAGATGCTGCGCACGTCGCCGCCGGCGCAAAAGGCGCGCTCGCCGGCGCCGCGCACCACCACCGCCTTGACCGCCGGATCCGTGGCCCAGGCCTCGAGCCGGGCGTCGAAGGCCTCGATCAGCGGCAGCCCGAGCGCGTTGAGCGCGCTCGGCCGGTTGAGCAGCACGAAACCGACCCCGCCGCGCAGCTCAAACAGGATCTCCGGCGCGCCGCTCATGGGGTTCGGATCATGAATGGAAGGGTCGCCGGTCCGGCTACATATTCCGCCGGTACTGGCCGCCGACCTCGAAGAGCGCGTCGGTGATCTGGCCCAGCGAACAGCAGCGCACCGCGTCCATGAGCACGGCGAAGACGTTATCGCCGCCGGCGGCCGCTTCTTGCAGGCGCTTGAGCAGGACCGGCGCCGCGTCGCCGTGGCGCGCCTGGAAGTCGCGCAGGCGCGCGAGCTGGCTCTGCTTTTCCTGCTCGGTCGCGCGGATCAGCTTGACCGGGCCGGCTTCTTGCTCCCCGGCCGGGTTGCGGAAGGTGTTGACCCCGATGATGGGCAGCGTGCCGTCGTGCTTGAGGGTCTCGTAGGTGAGTGAGTCGTCCTGGATCCTGCCGCGCTGGTAGCCGGTCTCCATGGCGCCGAGCACGCCGCCGCGCTCGCTGATGCGCTCGAACTCCTCGAGCACCGCCGCCTCCACCAGCTCGGTCAGCTCCTCCATGATGAACGAGCCCTGGCTCGGGTTCTCGTTCTTCCCCAGGCCCCATTCCTGATTGATGATCATCTGGATCGCCATGGCGCGGCGCACCGATTCCACGGTCGGCGTGGTGAAGGCCTCGTCGTGGGAGTTGGTGTGCAGGCTGTTGCAGTTGTCGTAGACCGCGATCAGCGCCTGCAGGGTGGTGCGGATGTCGTTGAAGTCCATCTCCTGGGCATGCAGCGAGCGGCCCGAGGTCTGGATGTGGTACTTGAGCTTCTGGCTGCGTTCATTGGCGCCGTACTTGTCGCGCATGGCGATCGCCCAGATGCGCCGCGCCACGCGCCCGATCACCGAATACTCCGGCTCCATGCCGTTGGAGAAGAAGAACGAGAGATTGGGCGCGAAGTCGTCGACGTCCATGCCGCGCGCCAGGTAGGCTTCCACGTAGGTGAAGCCGTTGGCCAGCGTGAAGGCGAGCTGGGAGATGGGGTTCGCGCCGGCCTCGGCGATGTGGTAGCCGGAGATCGACACCGAGTAGAAGTTCCGCACCCGGTGCGCGATGAAATATTCCTGGATATCGGCCATCATCCTGAGCGCGAACTCGGTCGAGAAGATGCAGGTGTTCTGGCCCTGGTCCTCCTTGAGGATGTCGGCCTGGACCGTGCCGCGCACGTTCTCGAGCGCCCAGGCGCGCGTGCGTGCGGCCTCCTCGGCGCTCGGCGGCCGGCCGTTCTCCGCTTCGAAGCGCGCCAGCTGCCGATCGATCGCGGTGTTGAAGAACATCGCCAGGATGGTCGGCGCCGGGCCGTTGATGGTCATGGACACCGAGGTCATGGGCGCGCAGAGATCGAAGCCGTCGTACAGCGCCTTCATGTCGTCGAGCGTCGCGATGGAGACGCCCGAGGTGCCGACCTTGCCGTAGATGTCGGGGCGCTCGTCCGGATCGAAGCCATAGAGCGTCACCGAATCGAAGGCGGTCGATAGCCGCTTGGCGTCGGAGTCCCGGGACAGGACCTTGAAGCGCTCGTTGGTGCGGAAGGCGTCGCCCTCGCCGGCGAACATGCGCGTCGGGTCCTCGGTCTCGCGCTTGAAGGCGAAGATGCCGGCGGTAAAGGGGAAGCCGCCGGGCAGGTTCTCCTCCATGAGCCACCTGAGGATCTCGCCGTCCCCCCGGTACCTGGGCAGCGCCACCTTGGGAACCACGGTGCCGGACAGCGTCTTGATGGTGAGCGCGGTGCGGACCTCCTTGCCGCGCACTTCGACCACGTATTCGTCCCCGGAATAGCGCGCCTTGACCTCGGGCCAGGTCTCGAGCAGGTCGCGGCAGCGCGGATCGAGGGCGTCCTCGCGCTCGGCGATCAGGGCGTCGAGCGCGCCGCCGTCCTGCCCGGCCCGCTCGAGCAGGCGCTTGGCCTCGCGCAGGCTTTGGCGCTCGCGCGCGACATTCGCCTGCTCGTCGACGAAGCCGTGGTAGGCGCGCAGGGTCTCGGCGACCTCGGCCAGGTAGCGGACCCGCCCGCCCGGCACTATGGCGGTGCGCGACGAGGGGACCTTGGACCCGGCCGGGGACCCGGCCGGGGACTCGACCGGCGCCAGGCGGCTCGACCAGGCGCCCAGGCCGCGCGCCTCGAACGCCGCCAGGAGCCCGTGGTAGAGCGCGGTCACGCCGTCGTCGTTGAAGCGCGAGGCGATGGTGCCGTAGACCGGCATGTCCTCGAGCGCGGCGCTGAATTTTTCGTGGCTGCGTTGGATTTGCTTGCGCACGTCGCGCAGGGCGTCGAGCGCACCCCGGCGGTCGAACTTGTTGATCGCCACCAGGTCGGCGAAGTCGAGCATGTCGATCTTCTCGAGCTGGCTGGGGGCGCCGAACTCGGGCGTCATGACGTAGAGCGCGCAATCGACGTGGGCGACGATCCCGGCGTCGCCCTGGCCGATGCCCGGGGTCTCGACGACGACGAGATCGAAGCCGGCCGCCTTGCAGGCGGCGACGATGTCCGACAGGTAGGCGGGGACCTCGCTGTCCGAATCCCGGGTCGCCAGCGAGCGCATGAACACCTGGCGACCGTCGATCGCGTTCATGCGGATGCGGTCGCCGAGCAGGGCGCCGCCGCTCTTGCGCTTGGACGGGTCGATGGCGATGACCGCGATGCGCGCTTTCGGATCGTCGAGGCGGAAGCGGCGGATCAATTCGTCGGTCAGCGACGACTTGCCGGCGCCGCCGGTGCCGGTGACGCCGAGCACCGGGACCGGCCCCCGGTCCGCAGCCATCTCCTCGAGGCTTGCGCGCAAGGCCGGATCGAGCATGCCCCGCTCCAGCCCGGTGATGATCCGCGCCAGAACGCGCCCGCCGTCCTCGCCCAGGCCGCCGCCCAGACCGTCAAGCGTGGACGGGAGATCCTCGGCCAGGTCGAAATCGGCGCCGGCGAGCATGTCGTCGATCATGCCCTGAAGGCCCATGCGCTGGCCGTCGTCGGCCGAGTAGATGCGGGTGACGCCGTAGTCCCGCAGTTCGCGGACCTCCTCGGGCACGATGACGCCGCCGCCGCCGCCGAAGATCCGGATATCGCCCGCGCCACGCTGACGCAGCAGGTCGACCATGTACTTGAAGAACTCGACGTGCCCGCCCTGATAGGAGCTGACGGCGATACCCTGCACGTCTTCCTGGACCGCGGCCGTGACCACCTCCTCGACCGAGCGGTTGTGGCCCAGGTGAATGACCTCGGCGCCCGAGGCCTGAAGGATGCGGCGGATGATGTTGATCGAGGCGTCGTGGCCGTCGAACAGGCTCGCCGCGGTCACGAAGCGGATCTTGTTCTTCGATGCGCCGGACGCGTTGCCGGCCGCGCTCGGCTTGCGGATACCCTCGTCGGGCATGCTTGTCTCCCGGCATTTGGTGCGCCGCGGTTAGCCTTGGATCCGCCCGGCGCGAGCGGCAAGCTCGAACGGCGATGCCGAACCTACAGTCGATAACTATAACCTATGCTGAATAGATACCGGACCCTGGACTGTCAATGCAACGCCCCTGGGGGCAACGCCCTGGCCAGACGCGCGGGGGCCGTGCTAGACCTGGACCGTTCACAATAGATTGACCCCCGAAACGCGTCGGACTGCGCTTATAACGGCCTGATAATTCAGAGATTCTAGGGACGGATGCCGATCAAGATTCCGAACGATCTGCCGGCCCGGCGCATCCTCGAGGAGGAAGGCGTCGAGGTCATCGGCGAGACCGACGCCAGGCACCAGGACATCCGCCCCCTGCGCATCGCCCTGCTCAACCTGATGCCCGACAAGATCCGCACCGAGACCCAGATCGCGCGCGTGGTCGGCAGCACGCCGCTGCAGGTCGAGATGACCCTGCTGAATACGGAGTCCTACAGGTCCAAGAACGTGCCCGAGCGGCATCTGATCGACTTCTACCATACCTGGGACGAGGTCCGGCACGAGAAGTTCGACGGCTTGATCGTCACCGGCGCGCCGATCGAGACCCTGCCCTTCGAGGCGGTCGACTACTGGGACGAGCTATGCGCCATCTTGGACTGGGCGCAAGACCACGTGTGCCGCAGCTTTCACCTCTGTTGGGGCGCGCAGGCGGCGCTCCATCACTTCCACGGGGTGCCCAAGTACGAGCTCGACCGGAAGATGTTCGGCATCTTCCAGCACCACATCGTGACCCCCGGATCGAGCCTGCTGCGCGGCTTCAACGACGAGTTCTCGATGCCGGTGTCGCGTCATACCGAGGTGCGTCGCGAAGACATCCCGGACGATCCCGACCTGGTGATCCTGGCTGAATCGCCGGAATCCGGGCTCTGCCTCATGGAGGATCGGGCGCACAAGGCGGTCTACATGTTCAACCATCTGGAGTACGACGCCGATACGCTCAAGCGCGAGTACGAGCGCGATGTGGCCACGGGCGCGGATATCCAGCTGCCCAAGCACTATTTTCCCGACGACGACCCGTCGCGGACGCCGGTCAACCGCTGGCGCTCCTACGCCCACCTCCTGTTCTGGAACTGGATCGGCGAGATCTACCGGAGCACGCCCGCCGACATCTCCCGAATCGGCAGCGCCTCGGCCCCGAGCGTCCGGCAGACCGGGTCGTGATCGCCCCGAGCCGCGGGCGCGGACGCCGGCGCCGTTAAGGCTTGCTTAACCCGGCGCGCGCGATAGATCTTGACGATAGATTTCGACGTCCGGGCGGTCGGCGGCGCTTGTTGCCGTGCGGGTCCAGGACTAGACTGCGAAGAGGCAGAAACGTTGGACGGCCGACCGTTCCGAGCCGGCGGTCGAGAGCGAGCCATGGCAAGCCCCGAGACGAAATCCAACATCTTCCTGCGCGCCCTGCCCGACGGCGGCGAGGCCCGGCGCGCGCCCCGCGCGCCCGAGACGCTGGGCGCCTACCCGCGGGTACGCATGCGCCGCAACCGGACCGACGCCTGGACCCGGCGCTTGGTCGCGGAGGCCCGGCTCTCGGTCGACGATTTGATCTGGCCGGTCTTCGTCCAGGATACCGACGGCGAAACCGAGGTGCAGTCCATGCCCGGCGTCAAGCGCTACGGCCTGGACCGCCTGGTGGACGCGGTCGGCCCGGTGGCCGCGGCGGGCATGCCGGCGGTCGCGCTGTTTCCCAACATCGACCCGGCGTTGCGCACTCCCGATGCCGCCGAAGCGGCCAACCCGGACAACCTGGTGTGCCAAGCGATCCGCGCGGTCAAGGCGGCTTATCCGGACCTTGGCGTGATCTGCGACGTGGCGCTCGATCCCTTCAACAGCGACGGCCACGACGGCCTGGTGCGCGACGGCAGGATCCTCAACGACGAGACCGTCGAGGTGCTGTGCCGGCAGGCGTTGGTCCAGGCCGAGGCGGGCTGCGACGTGATCGCGCCCTCGGACATGATGGACGGGCGCATCGGGGCGATCCGCGCGGCGCTCGACGCGGCCGGACTGGACGAGATCAAGATCCTCGCCTACTCGGCCAAGTACGCCAGCGCCTTCTACGGGCCGTTCCGCGACGCGGTCGGCTCGGGCGGCATGCTGACCGGCGACAAGAAGACCTATCAGATGGACCCGGCCAATTCCGACGAGGCCCTGCGCGAGGTCGCGCTCGACCTGGAGGAAGGCGCCGACATGGTGATGGTCAAACCGGGCCTGCCGTATCTCGACGTGGTGCGCCGGATCAAGGAGACCTTCGCCGTGCCGACCATGGTCTACCAGGTGAGCGGCGAGTACGCGATGCTCAAGGCCGCCGCCCTCCAGGGCTGGCTCGACAACGACAAGGTGGTCATGGAAAGCCTGCTCGCCTTCAAGCGCGCCGGCGCCGACGCCATCCTGACCTACACCGCCCCCGAGGCGGCCCGGCTCCTCAAGGCCGGCTAATTCCGGTATCGCACCTGGGCCGGACCCGGCCGAATCGGCCCGGGCAGCCGATGCGGGGGATGTTCCTAACCGGCTTTTAACTCTCCTTTCACCGTCACTTGCTAACGTCGATCGCGTAGGGGGGGCGCAATGCCGCGGAACGGCCGCAAACGGCCCGCAGGCGCCCACTCGGCATCGCCCGAGCGAGGCCCAAACCACCCCACAGGGAAACGGACAGCGAGTGACGAAACCATGGCTGCTGATGGCAACGGGGTAATCCGCGGACTGGACAGGAAGCTCCAAACGGAAGTCCTCAACCTGATCCAGTACATCCAGCGATTGCGCAAGGAAATCGCCGGCATTGCCCAGGAGAAGGACGACCAGACGGCCTTCGACGGCATGGCCGACCGCCTCGACGCGATCGTCGAATCGACCGCCCAAGCGACCGACACGATTCTGGCGGCCATGGAGGGGATCGACGGCTTCGTCGAGCAGCTGCGCGCCCACCCGGAGCCCTCCGGAATCGACTCGCTCTGCGACGGCATCACCACCAAGACCGTGGAAGCCATGGAGGCCTGCAGCTTCCAGGACCTGACCGGCCAGCGGATCAACAGGATCATCGGCTCCATGAAGTTCGTCGAGGAGCGGGTCAACGCCATGGCGGATCTGTTCGGGCGCAAGGAGGTCTACGCTCTCACCGACCAGTGGGAGCTGCCCCAGCAGATGGACGGCGGCGTGACGCTCGAAGGCCCACAGCGCGCCGGCCAAGGCATCTCCCAGGACGAAATCGACCAGCTGTTCAACTGATTGGCGGCTCGACTGAGGGCGGCGCCACTCACCGAGCGTCAACGTCCGCCTGCGACCGGCCCGGAGCGCCGCTCACGCGGGCTTGATTTGGCGCCGCCCAGCGCCGAACATAAATCCATGGTTCCAAGCCAGGCCGCAACGGCGCAACCGGGGGCCCCATGCCGAAGTCGAGAACCCGAAAGAAATCCAAGAAAGGCCCGAGCAGGCAGATCGACTGGGGCGGCCCGGCCACCAAGGCATCGGGGCGCATCAACCTCGTTCTCGGCGCCATCGCGGTGGCGGCGCTGGTCGCCGGCGGTCTCTATTTGTGGCGAAGCTATCAGACGAGCGGCGACTTCGAAGCGCTCGCCGCCCGAGGCCAGGCGGCGCTGGCCCGCGTCGAGACGACCCCCGACCGCGGCGGCGGGCACCTCGCCCCAGGGCAGGGCCACGTTTACGGCGTGCGCTTCCCGACCTCGGGAATTCACGACCGGGTTCCGGTCGATCCCGGCTTCTATCGGGGCTCCCAGCCCGCGACCAAGCTGGTCCACAACGTCGAACACGGCCACATCGTCATCTACTACGAGAGCCCCGGCGCCGAGGCGATCCAGCTCTTGAAGGATTGGACCGCGCTCTACGGCGGGCATTGGGACGGCGTGGTCGCCACGCCCTCTTCCGGGCTCGGCAAGGTGGTGGTGCTGACCGCCTCGCGCAAGATTCTGAGGCTGGATGAATTCGATCCGGCCGCCGCCGCCGCCTTCATCGACCAATTCCGCGGCCGCGGCCCGGAGAACCCGGTGCGCTGAGGCCGGGTTCCCGGCCGTTCAGGTCAGCAGCCAGTCGCGCACCAGCCCGATCTGGTGCTCGTCCATGAGCGCGGGCGCGTGGCCGCAGCCGGCGATCTCGACGACACGGGCGCGCGGGCCGCGGCGCGCCATCTCGGCCGCGGTCTCGGGCGTCAAGAGATCGGAGCGCGCGCCGCGCAGCACGAAGGTCGGGCAAGCCACCCGGTCCCAGACCGCCCAAAGGTCCTGGTCCTTCGGCGGCCGGGCCCGGAAAGCCGCGCCGATCGCCGGGTCGTAGCGCAGGCGCAAGGCCCCGCCGGCCTCGGCCGGCGCGACGCTGGTCTCGGTCAGGTGGCGCCAGTCGTCCTCGCCGAGCGCGCCGAAGCCCGCGTGCACGTCGCGCAGGTAGGCTTCCGCCGCGGCCATATCGGCGAAGCGCGGGTCGTGGCCCACGTAGCCGGCGATGCGCTCCAAGGCCGCCTTGGGGATGAAGGGACCGACGTCGTTGAGCACCAGGCGCCGTACCGGGGTGCCCGGCTGGGCCGCCAGCATCATGCCCATCAGCCCACCCATGGAGGTGCCGACCCAGTCGATCTCGTCCACCTCCAGGCGCGCGAGCAGCACGGTCACGTCGGCCAGGTACTGGGGATAGCCGTAGCCGTCCGGGTCCGCGAGCCAGTCGCTCGATCCGCGCCCGACCACGTCCGGACAGACGACCCGGCAGCCGGCCCCGGCGAGCGCGGCGGCGAGCGCATCGAAGTCGCGCCCGCCGCGGGTCAGGCCGTGGACGCAGAGCACGACCCGCGCCGCTTCGGGCGCGCCCCACTCGGTATAGGCCATGCGGTGGAAACCCTTGGGAGACAGGCAGCGCACGCTGCCCGAGCGCGGGATCGGAACGGGACCGCTCACCGGGCGCGTGCCGGCGGCGCATCGTAGACCTCGACGAAGGTCTCCGGATAGAACCCGTTGAACCGGGTTGCGAGCGCGAAGGAATAGGCGCCGACCTGATCGATCTCGATCCAGTCGCCTTCGCGCACATCCTCGGCCAGATCGAAGGCCGCCGGCAGCACGTCGAGGGAATCGCAGGTCGGGCCGTTGAGGGTGAAGGCCCGGGTCTCGTCCGACGCCTCGCCGTCCAGGCGGATGACGCGGGCCGGCATGCGCAGGTCGACCTGGGCCATCTCGGACAGGCTGCCGTAAATGCCGTCGTTGATGTAGAGCCCCTCGCCCTTGCGCAGCTGCACTTGGACGATCAGCGAGCAGCCGTCCGCGACCAGCACCCGACCCGGCTCGGCGAAAATCTCGACCGTGGGCTTGAGCGCCAAGGCCTTCAACCCGGCGCGGATCTCGTCCATGTAGTCCTCGAGCGGCGGCACCTCGGCGTTGGCGTAGGCCACGGGGAAGCCGCCGCCCACGTCCAGGCAAATGGGATCGACACCGGCCTGCTCGATGATCTCGCCGACCAGCGCCAGCGCCTTGCGGTAGACCGTGGGATCGGCGCACTGGGAACCGACGTGGAAGGCGAGGCCGGTGCCGCAGCCGCGCGCTTTGGCGGCGCGCAGAAGCTCGGCCGCCTCATCCTTCGGCGCGCCGAACTTGGATGCCAGGTGATAGAGCGCGGCCTGCACCGGCGGGGTGTGCAGGCGCACGATGATCACCACGTTCTCGCCGCCGGTCTCGTCCAGCACCTTGTCCAGCTCGCTCATGTGGTCGACCACGAAATGGCGGATGCCGTAGACGGTGTAGGCGTTCTTGATCACCGCGCGGCCCTTCACCGGGTGCATGAAATAGGCATGGCCGTTGGGGAAGGTTTCGCGGATCTGGGCGATCTCGGGCAGCGAGGCGGTGTCGAAATGGCGGATCCCGGCCCGGTAGAGTACGTCCAGCACCATGGGATGGGGGTTGCACTTGACCGCATAGAGCACGGTGCCCGGGAACAGGCTCATGAAGCGGCGCGCGTTTTCCTCGAGCACCTCGGGGCGCAGGCAGAACACCGGATAGCTGGGCTCGAGCGCCATCACCACCGAGGCGACGTCTTGGAAGCTGCGGTGGTCCTTGGCCTTGGCCGTGCGGGACGCTGAGGCTAACTCCATGAGACCGTCTTGTATCCCTTCGCGCCGTCCCGCGCATCCGCAAAAACGCCCGGGGATCTTGCCCGCCTACCCCAGCCCCAAACGCTTGAGCGGGCCGTTGCCGGTCTCCGTGACCGAGCGGATCAAGCTGCGCGCCTCCGAGCTCACGGCGATGCGGCCGTCCTTCATGTAGGCCTCGTGGTTCTTCTCCATGTCGGCAAGGACATAGCGGTAGTTGACCATGAGCCCAGCCGAGCGGCGCAGGCCCTGCGCCGAGGTGTCGCCCAGCCAGTTGACGTGCTCGAGCCGCGCGCCGTTCCTCAGGTGGAAGCGCGCCACCGGGTCGATCGGCTCGCCGTTTTCCCGGCGCTCGATAAAGTAGCGCGCGCAGAGCCGGAGCAGCGGCCCCTCGAGCGCCTTGCGCACCACCGGGTCGTTGTGCCAGTCGTCGCGCGCCAGGATCACGGCGAGCGCGGCCCGCGGGTCGTCGTTGCCGCCGAGCGCCCGCACCCCGCCGCGCTCGGCCTCGCTGAGCGCCTGCTCGAACGCTTCCCTGGGTGCCGTCTCCAGCCAGGCGCGCAAGCCCGGGATCGGCGACAGCGTGGCGAAGGTCTTGATGCGCGGCAACTCGACCGCCAGGCGCTGGACCACGCGCTTGATCAGGTACTCGCCGAAGCTGATGCCGCGCAGGCCTTTTTGGGTGTTGGTGATGGAGTAGAAGATCGCCGTGTCCGCCGCGTCCGGCTTGTCGCCCGGCTTAGCGTCCGAGGGGCCGCCGTCGAGCAGCGCCTGGACGTTGCGGGCGATGCCCTTGACCAGCGCCACCTCGACGAAGGCGAGCGGCTCCTCCGGCATGCGCGGGTGGAACAGCGCGTAGAGATGCCGGTCCGATTCGACCCGGTGGCGCAGGTCGTCCCAGGAGCGGATCTCGTGCACCGCCTCGTAGGCGATCAGTTTCTCCAGGAGCGCGGCCGGCGAGTCCCAGGTGATGCGCGCCAGATCCAGGAAGCCGGTGTCGAACCAAGAGGCGAGCAGCTCGCGCAGGTCGGCGTCGAGGCCGTCGAGCGCCGGGGACCTGTCCTCGAGCGCGAGCAGGTCGGCCCGGAGATCTACCAGAAATTTAATACCTTCCGGCAAGGCATTGAATTGGGTGAGTAATTTGACGCGAGGCGGTAAGGTCGCCCGGCGCAGCCGCCGCTCCGCGGCGACTTTGTCCTGCGGCATCTCGGCGCGCCGGTAGTCGTCGATCGCGGCCTCCAGCGCGGTCTCGTCGAGGCCGAACTCGGCGGCCAGGATGTCGAGGAAACGGCGCCGCCCCTCGGCGTCCAGTTCGAGGTAGATCTCGCCCAGCTCGGCGGCGCGCATGCGCGCCGAGACCTCGCCGCCGCGCGCCTCCAGGCACTCGCGCATGAAGGCCTTCAGCGCCTCGGGGTCCGAACCGGCGACCGCGCGCCCGTTGCGGCCCACGCTCCGGGCCGCGCTCTGGGCGATCTCGCGCCAGGCGCCCGCCAGGTTGGACAGGGTGCGCCCGATCAGGGTCTCGTTCTGGTCCGTCGATGCCATGACGATGCAATGGTCTCCGGCCCGCGCGGGCGCCGGACACGCGCCCGAACTTCAGGCCCCAGTATGGCTACCATATATTAACGAACCCATTGCGAAACCAGGGGAAATTTAGCGTGGCGCCGGGTGGCCCGGCCCCTAGATTACGCCGCGTTCGCGTAGCGCCGCCAGCTCCGCCGGTCCCAGCCCGAGCAGCTCTTCTAGGACCTCGTCGGTGTGCTGGCCGAGCATGGGCGGCGGATAGGTGTAGGACGGCGGCGTCGCCGACATCCGGATCGGGCTGGCGATCAAGGGAACCGGCGCCTCGCCCGCCGCCGGATGGGGCATCTCCAACTTCATGCCGCGCGCGACGACCTGAGGGTCGGCGAAGACCTGGTCGATGGTGTTGATCGGGCCGCAGCTCACGTTGCGCGTCTCCAGGCCCTCGATCCAGTGGCGCGACGCCCGCCCGGCGAGGACCGGCGCCAGCCGTTCGGTGAGTTCGTCGCGGTTGCGCACGCGCGCCTCGTTGGTGCTGAATTTTTCGTCGTCCGCCAACTCGGGGACCCCGGCGAACGCGCAGAAGCGTTGGAACTGGGCGTCGTTGCCGACCGCCAGGATGATGTCGCCGTCGGCCGTGGCGAAGGTCTGATAGGGGACGATATTGGGATGGGCGTTGCCGAGGCGCTTCGGCGCCTGCCCCGTGGCCAGGTAATTCAGGCCTTGGATCGTGAGCATCGCCACCTGGGTATCGAGCATGCCGATATCGATGCATTGCCCTTCGCCGGTCGCCTCGCGGTGGCGCAGCGCGGCGTTGATCGCCACCGCCGCGTACATCCCGGCCATCAGGTCCGCGATCGGGACGCCGGCCTTTTGCGGAGCCCCGTCGGGCGTGCCGGTGATGCTCATGAAGCCGCCCATGCCCTGGATCAGGATGTCGTAGCCGGGCTTGGCCGCATAGGGACCGGTCTGGCCGAAGCCGGTGATCGAGCAATAAACCAGGCGCGGACAGTCCGCTTTCAGTTGCTCGTAGGACAGCCCGTACTTGGCCAGGTTGCCGAACCTGAAGTTCTCGACCAGGACGTCGCAGTGGCCGACGAGGCGGCGCGCCAGCGCCTGCCCCTCCGGCGCGGTCAGGTCGAGGGTGACCGAGCGCTTGTTCCGGTTCGAGCTGAGAAAGTAGGCGCTCTCCGCGGTTTCCCGGCCGGCGCCGTCCTTGAGAAACGGCGGCCCGAACTTGCGCGTGTCGTCGCCGCTGCCGGGGCGCTCGACCTTGATCACCTCGGCGCCCAGGTCGCCGAGGATCTGGGTGCAGGTCGGCCCGGCCAGGATGCGGGTCAGGTCGAACACGCGCAGGCCATGCAGGGGACCGGTCATGGCTGGAGAGTACCTCTTTCAGGCTGGGGACGATCGTGGCGCGCTTCGGCCGACCTTATAGGCGAGCGGCGGGCACCGCGGCAAGCCGCGCCTGGCGCGGCGCGTCCCGGTCCCGCTCCGCAAACCGCTGGCGTTCACAGAGCCAAGCCCAATAAACTCAGGCCCCGATACCACGACCGATCCTCAGGCCAGCAAGGGGAGATCGATGGCCGACAAGTTGACCTCGAAGCGGATCACCGCGGTGCGCGATTCCCAGCGCGGGTTCTGGAACTTCCTGACCCACGCGGACAGCGCCAAGCGGCGCAAGCAACCGGGCGCCCTCGACTTCAGCCTGGGCAATCCGCACGAGATGCCGCCCAAGGGCTACGTCGAGACGCTCAAGAAATGGACCGAGCCGCGGCACCCGCGGTGGTTCAACTACGTGACCAACGACCCCGGCGCGCAAGCCGCCGTGGCCGCCGCGCTCCGGGCCTGGCGCGGCATCCCCTTCGAGCCGGCCGACATCGCCATGACCACCGGCGCCTTCGGCGCCATCGCCGCGGCCCTGCACGCGCTCGTCGATCCGGGCCAGGAGGTGATCTTCAGCCTGCCGCCCTGGTTCAACTACGAGAGCATGATCGTGGCGGTCGGCGGCGTACCGGTGAAGGTCCGGGTCGATCCGGCGAGCTTCGATCTCGACCTGGGTGCGATCGCGGCCGCAATCACGCCCAGGACCCGCATGGTCATCGTCAATACGCCGAACAACCCCACGGGCAAGATCTATCCGCCTGAGACGCTTCAAGGCCTGGCCGATCTCCTGACCCGCGCCTCGGCCGAGCACGGCCGCCCCATCTACATCCTGTCCGACGAGCCCTACAGCCGCCTGGTCTTCGACGCCAAGCCGCTCCATAGCCCGACCGCCTACTACCCGAACACGCTACTCGCCTACAGCTACGGCAAGACCCTGCTGACGCCCGGCGAGCGCATCGGCTACTTGGCGCTGGCGCCGAGCATGCCCGGGCGCGAGGTCGTGCGCGAGAGCATCACGCTGGCTCAGATCGTCTGCGGCTTCGCCTTCCCCAACGCGATCCTGCAGTACGCGATCGGGGACCTCGAGACGCTGTCGATCGACCTCGACCACTTGCAGCGCAAGCGCGACCGGCTGCTCGAGGGCCTGCGCGCGGCCGGCTACGACGTGCACAGGCCCGAGGGCACCTTCTTCCTGCTGCCCAAGTCGCCGATCGAGGACGATCGCCGGTTCTGCGAACTGCTCGCCGAGGATGACGTCTTCGTTTTGCCCGGCAGCATCTGCGAGATCCCGGGCTATTTCCGCATCGCCTTCACCGCCACCGACGAGATGATCGAGCGCGCCCTGCCCAAGTTCGCCGCCACCATGGCGCGGGTGACCAACCGACCCGGCGCGGCGCGGCCGGGGTGAGTATCCCCAACCCTTTCACGGGGATGGTCGCCGCTCGCACGGCCGTGATTGCATCCCGTGGGGCGGCCGGTTAACATTTGCCCTTGCCCGCCCGGACGTGGCGGGATGAAATCGATCATGGGGATTACAATCCTGGGGGAACAAGGAGGAGACGAACAATGACACTGCAACTCGGAGACACCGCCCCCGATTTCACCGCCGAAACCACGGAGGGTTCGATCAGCTTCCACGACTGGATGGGCGACGGCTGGGCGGTCCTGTTCTCGCACCCCAAGGACTTCACGCCGGTCTGCACCACCGAACTCGGTTATGTGGCCAAGCTCAAGCCAGAGTTCGACAAGCGGAACGTCAAGGTCATCGGTCTCAGCATCGACTCGACCGACGACCACGGGGCCTGGGCCAAGGACATCGAGGAGACCCAGGGCCAGGCGCCGAACTATCCCATCATCGGTGATTCCGATCTCGCGGTGGCAAAGGCTTACGGCATGATCCATCCGAACGTCACCGGCGGCGCGAAGGGACGCACCGCGGCGGATAACGCCACGGTCCGCACCGTCTTCGTCATCGGACCGGACAAGAAGATCAAATTGATGATCACCTATCCGATGGCCACCGGCCGCAACTTCGACGAAGTTCTGCGGGTGATCGATTCGCTGCAGCTCACGGCCAAACACCAGGTGGCGACGCCGGTCAACTGGAAGCAGGGCGAGGACGTGATCATCGTGCCGGCGGTGAGCGACGAGGACGCCAAGAAAAAGTTCCCGGGCGGCTGGAAGACCCTCAAGCCCTATCTCAGGATTGTCCCGCAGCCCGGCAAGTAGCGGCTGAGACCAATCGCAACCGGCAACGGCGGCGGCCCCGAGGGGCCGCCGCACGAAAGTAATGGAAGGGACACCATACTTTAACTCCAGCAAATTAAGTATGGTGTCTCTTTAACCCCCACGGCGAGGCCCCCGGTTAACCCCCACGGCGAGGTCCCCGGCCGGCTCGAGAACTACGACCACGTCTGGCACTGGTAGGAACGCCCCTCAGGGCAGGGCAAGCGGTGCCTGCGCAAACGAGTTGAAGCTTTTTGCCTCGAATCGGAAGTAGGCCTGATGGTCGATCGAGTTCTTGGCGAGGCGCTCGCGGCGGCCGCCTCAGCCGCGGCCGATGAACGGCATCTTGGTTGCCATCACGGTCAAGAACTGCACGTTGGAGTCCAGCGGCAGGCTCGCCATGAAGGCCACGGCGCGTCCGACATCGGCCGCGTCCATGGTCGGCTCGACCGCGACCGAGCCGTCCGCCTGGGGCACGCCCTCTTTCATCCGCGCCGTCATCTCGGTCGCGGCGTTGCCGATGTCGATCTGGCCGCAGGCGATGTCGTACTTGCGCCCGTCGAGCGCGGTCGACTTGGTGAGCCCGGTGATCGCGTGCTTGGTGGCGGTATAGGGCGCGGAATTGGGCCGCGGCGCGTGCGCCGATATGGAGCCGTTGTTGATGATGCGCCCGCCGCGCGGGTCCTGGTCCTTCATCAGCTTGAAGGCTTCCTGGGTGCACAGGAAGGCGCCGGTCAGGTTGATGGCGACGACCGCGGTCCACTGCTCGTAGCTCAGGTCCTCGAGCGGGATGCCGGGCGCGTTGATGCCGGCGTTGTTGAACAGCAGGTCGAGGCGGCCGAACGCCTCCTTGGTCGTGGCGAAGAGCGCGCGTACCGATGCCGGATCGCTCACGTCCGTGGCCACGGCCAGCGCCCGCGACCCGGCCGCGCCGGCCTCCGTTACGGTCTCCTCCAGGGGCGCGGCGCGGCGCCCGGCAAGCGCGACCGAATAGCCCTCGCCCAAGAGCGCGAGCGCGACCTGCCGGCCGATCCCGCTCCCCGCGCCGGTGACGATCGCGACCTTGTCGAACGGACCCATGGTTCACCCCCTTTCCAACACCCGAACCAAGTACCATGTCCGTGCACGCCGGCCCATAGCGGCGTGAGGGCACGCACGGGAAACGGGCGCCCGGCAACGACGCGCCGGACCTTATACCAAGGCAACGGCCTAATGCTTGCCGACCGGCAGGACGTCGGTGGCGTGGCGGTCCGCGCCGCGCGGGCGAATAGTTTCTGGATGTTTTGCCCTGCGGCGGCTAGAGAGGCCCACCGTTTCTTGTCCAGCCGGCCAAGCCATGTCCGCTCACGGTTATCTGCGCTTT
Organism: Pseudomonadota bacterium; assembly: GCA_022572105.1. Classification (GTDB taxonomy): domain Bacteria; phylum Pseudomonadota; class Alphaproteobacteria; order Kiloniellales; family J153; genus JACZWN01. Next base: position 26,504 of record JACZWN010000014.1, read on the forward strand.
GCGCGCGCCAACGCGCGCTTTCTCGGCTTCGGCTTCACCATGACCTTTGCCTCGAGCGTGGGGCAGACCTTCTTCATCGGCGTGTTCGGGCCGGCGGTGCGCGCCGAGTTCGGCCTCAGCCATACCTCCTGGAGCGCCATCTACATGGCCGGGACGCTGCTGAGCGCGGCCGTGCTGAGCTGGACCGGTCCCCAGATCGACCGCCTGCCACTCAAGCGCTATACGACGCTGGTCTGCGTCGCGCTGGTGGTCGCCGCGGCCTTCATGGCCCAGGTGCCCTCGGCCGCCTGGCTGGTGCTGGCGATCTTCTTGTTGCGCCAGACCGGGCAGGGCCTGGCGAGCCACGTCGGCACCACTTCCATGGCCCGCTACTTCGACGCCGACCGCGGCAAGGCGGTGGCGCTCGCCGCGCTGGGGTTCGCCGCCGGCGAGAGCCTGCTGCCGGTCGCCGCGGTGCTGGGCATCGCGGTGCTCGGTTGGCGCGCCAGCTACGGCGTCGCGGCAACCCTTCTCGCACTCTGCCTGCTGCCGGCGGTCTGGTGGCTCCTGCGGCACCACGACGCCCGCCACCGCGATCACCTGGAACACCTGGCGCGCCAGAGCTCCGGAGGCAGTGCCGGGGCCGGGGCCGGTCGCGCCACCGCGGCGCCGTCCTGGTCGCGCGCCGAGGTGCTGCGTCACGGCGTGTTCTATCTGTTGCTGCCGGCGGTGCTCGCGCCCTCCTTCATCGGCACCGCGCTGTTCTTCCACCACCTGGAACTGGCCGCGGTGAAGGGCTGGAGCGCGACCTGGATCACCGGCAACTACTGGGTCTACGCGTTGGGGACGGTGCTCGCCTCGCTGGCGGCCGGGCGCCTGGTCGACCGTATCACGGCGGTGCGGGTGCTGCCCGGTTTCCTGGTGCCGATGGCGCTCGGCCTGTTGGTCCTCTGGGGCTTCGAGCGGGCGGTCTGGGCGCTGCCCTATCTGTTCCTGTTCGGTCTTACCAGCGGCATCGTCTTCACGGCGGTAACCGCGCTCTGGGCCGAGATCTACGGCGTCCGCCATCTGGGTGCGATCCGCTCCCTGGTGGTGTCGCTCTCGGTACTGTCTTCGGCGCTCGGGCCGCTGGTCATGGGCGTGCTCATGGACGCTGGCGTCTCGATCGAGGCGATTTGCGGCCTGTTTGCGCTCTACTGCGTCGGGGCGACGGGCTTGCAGCTGCTCGGCTTGCGCGGCCTCAGGTATCGAGACCCTATGGCGCGCCCGCGGTCTACACTGTGGGCCTAGA
>JACZWN010000015.1 GCA_022572105.1 Pseudomonadota bacterium
GCGGCCGCCGTTCGCGGCGCTCGAGCCCCGCTCAGGCACGGTGCGCCAGCGCCAGGCCGAGGCCCAGGCTGGCGCCTGGCGGAGGTGCTTCTAGCCTCTTGCCGGGAAGCTTACTATATGTAGGATAGGTAGATTGATTTTATGCACTCAGCGGGTGAGGTATGGCCACGAGTTCTGCAGAACTGTTCCCGCCTTCGCTTCGTGTGATCTACGACAATGCGCCACTGATCCAGGTCATCTGCCAACTGCGATTTCCTTCGCTGCTGAGCATCGAAAGCAAACCGCCGGTAGACTTCCAGGAGCGGATCAGAGGCCATTTCCCGCTTTTGGAGAAGGTTACTAATCCGTTACCAGTGGAGCTTCCCCGGGAAATCGTCCAGATGATCCAGGCGCAGGCCAGTGCCATCAGCTACGAGTTTCTGACTGAAGACCGTTCCTCTACTGTGACGCTCACGCCCGAGTCGCTTGCACTATCCACCAAAAATTACAAACAGTGGGAGCATTTTCGTGAACAGTTGCGCGTACCGCTAGCCGCACTGAACGACATATATCGACCGAGTTTCTTTTCACGTATCGGGCTTCGCTACCAGGACGCAATAGACCGTGCTGTGCTTGGCTTACAGGACATCCCTTGGTCTAAGCTTCTGCGGAAGGACATACTTGGAGAGTTGGCGTTGCCGCAATTCGAGACCAATCTGGAGCAGGTCGCAAATAGGACTATTAGGGTTTCGATCCCTGATGGCAGCGGCTCGCTGATAATGCGTCACGGTCTTGCGGAGCTTAAGGAGCGTAAAGACATTTGTTATATGATAGATATCGATTTCTTTACCGAGCAAAAGACTGAGGTTGAAAATGCCGAAAATACTCTCGACCACTTCAACACGATGGCTGGAAGCGCCTTCAGGTGGTTCATTACCGATACTCTTCGGGACGCACTCGGCCCAAGAGAGCTGGCAGCCGCTTCAGGTAGAGGCGTCTGATTGGGGGCTGCCGCCAAAGCAATACTTCCGATTGTCGGTAGCGGACGAAACTACCGGTGGCAAAGTGCAGCTTGTGATGACGGTTGACATAGATAGCCCGACCCCTGCCGACACTTCGCAGGACGCATGGCGCCGGATGCTCTGCGTCTATATCGCCGGCCACTTGTCGGGAAAACCGTTGGCCGAAGCCTGTCAGTCGCTAGCCGACCACTATGCTTGGCAGATCGAGCAGACACGCCACGTCCCCCAGATTCCCGAACAGAGGCGTCATGCCGTGTCGCAGGTCCGACAGGTCGAAAGGGTTCCGTTTGCCTTCGATGAGGAATAATCGGACCGGGGGCGCGAGTGCCCGCATACACAACCACCGAAATGGACGGCGAACTCCGGCAGTCAGAGATCATCACTGATCTTGTGCAGTTCACTTATGACCCGGCTGCCAGGGAGGCTATCGAGACACGCCACCCCTACGCGATAGTATTATCTCAGGACTGTGATCTGCTGAGGGACTACGAGACTCGATCCGAAGGTAGACTGAGAGTGCTCAACGGGGCTCTCCTCTTTGAGCTTGAGCCCGTAGAAACTGCAAGACCCAAACTCGCCGGCCCCGACATTTTCAAACGCATCAAGCGCCACGGCGAGGATCGATACCACATTCTCGAAGCGGTGCCCACAAACCTTGATCTCCTCGGACAGGGGCTGCCGCAACTGATCATCGATTTCAGACGCTGCTACACGATGCCGCCCGACGAGATTTTTCGACAGTGCGCGCTCGCAGGGGCCGGCCGTGCCAAGCGGCGTTGCCGACTAGACATGCCTTACCGGGAGCATCTTCAAAGTCGGGTTGCTTTCTATCTCCAGCGCGTGGCTCTTCCCGACGAGCGCGCGAACTAAGTCGTAGCTGCGGTTCTTGGCGAAAAGAATCGCCAATTAGCGAAACAACCGGCATGGATTGGGAATTACTCAGTTAAGGTGAACAACCCTGCATCCCGCATTTTTCTCTAGCAATCAATAACTCGGGGTCAATACCTTACTTTATACTCTCCGGCATCGAGTAGAAGGTAAGGTCTTGACCCCGGCCTCCGAGTTCCCGGGTTTGCATGGGCCGCGCGCCGCCCGCGCTCAGCCGTCCCACAGGCCTTCGCCGCGGACCTCTTCCATGGCCCGCTCGATGCCGGTGCGCAGGGCGGTGACGAGCTCGTCGATCTGGGCCTTGGTGATGATCAGCGGCGGCGACATGATGCACATGTTGATGAGCGGCCGCACGACGAGGCCGAGCGCCTGGCAGTGCCGGTCGATGCGCGCGCCGATTTCGTGATCGAGCACCAGGAGGTCCTTGCCATCCTGGCCGATCACGCATTCGACGCAGCCCATGAGCCCCAGACCGCGCACGTCGCCGACGATGGGTATCTCGCCGATCTCGCGCAGGCGCGCCTGAAAATAGGGGCCGACCTCGCGCGCGTGCTCCAGGATCTTGTCGCGCTCGATGATCTCGATGTTCTTGAGCGCCGCGGCGCAGGCCACCGGATGGCCGGAATAGGTGAAGCCGTTGGCGAAGATGCCGCTCTCGGCCTGCGCGCCGCTCAACCGCTCGATCAGCCGGTCCGAGATCAGCACCGCGCCCAGCGGCTGGTAGCCCGAGGTGATGCCCTTGGCCACGGTGATGATGTCGGGGACGATGCCGAAGACCGCCTCGGAGGCGAAGAAGTGGCCGAGCCGGCCGAAGCCGGTGACCACCTCGTCCGAGATGGTGAGCACGTCGTACTTGCGGCACACCTCCAGGCACTTTTTGTGGTAGCCGGGCGGCGGCACGATGACGCCGCCCGAGGCCAGGACCGGCTCGGCGATGAAGGCGGCGACCCGGTCGGGCCCCAGCTCGAGGATCTTGTTCTCCAGCTCCGCCACCTTGGCGTCGCAGAAGTCCTCGACGCTCATGCCCTCCGGCCGGCGGTAGGGATTGGGCGAGGCCAGATGGTGGATGAAGTTGGTCTCGAAATCGAGGTGGGTCTTGTCGCGCAGCTTGCCCGAGCAGGAGGCCGAGAGATAGGTGCTGCCGTGATAGGCGTCCTGGCGCGAGATGACGTGCTTCTTCTCGGGCCGGCCCAGGCAGTTGTTCAGGTACATGACGAAGCGCAGCGCCGAATCCACCGCCGTCGAGCCGCCGGTCGTGTAGAACACGTGGTTGAGGTCGCCGGGCGACAGCTCGGCCAGCTTCGCGCTCAGCTCGGCGGCCGGAACGTTGCCCAGGCTCCAGGGGCTGCAATAGGTCATGCGCCGGATCTGCGCGGCGATGGCCTCGGCCATCTCGGCGTTGCCGTGGCCGATGTTGACGCACCACATGCCGCAGGGCCCGTCGAGCAGCCGGTTGCCGTCGCTGTCGGTGAAGTAGACGCCCTCGGCCTCGACGATGATGGTGCGCTTGCCGGCCGCGCCCTGGAAGTTCTCCCAGGGGTGGATCCAGTGACGGTCCTGGGCGCGGAGTTCCTCGGTGTCGAAAGGCAGGTTGGAACGCATGATTCGGGCTCGGTTGCGGTTTCTGAAATGCCGCCGCCATTGGCCGTGCCGGCCCGGTCGGGGGATGTCGGGCCGTTACGCGGGGTGGATCGCATGGGCGGCACCGCGGTATAGTCGCGCGGCGGCGGCGCGTAAAGCACTCACGGTGGGGCGCGGCGCGAAGTACATTTCAAATTGCGCCCATGAAATGGGTCAATAACAAGGAGGGTTCGTATCAGTTTCTCAACACATTACAATCTTCGGCATTCCAGCCGATCAAAACCGGGTCACCTTCTTTGAAGTCGAACTTTTGATCAATCCGACTTTGAATGCGGCTCCTGATGGGATCATGTTCGGCCAGCGCCACCTCCAACTCCGTCACGTCCCCCAGATATAACTTTTCGACAATCCTGCCCTCGAATTTGTTGTCGGCCGAACAGTCCCAGTCCCTGGGAAATACCTGGACAGCTTCGGGACGAACCGAAAAACTGACAGGCGCTCCGGAAGAAATTTCCTGGTCGCCACGGCAGATTACCCTGAGGCCGGTCTCGGTTTCCATTTGAATCGTCTGGGTAGAAACGCGGTGCGCCGCATCGGCGCTTACGGCGATGACCCGCCCGGAGAGAATATTGGAAGCTCCCATGAAATCGGCGACAAATCGAGTCCGAGGGGTTTGAAAAATTTCCTGGGGGGTTCCGATCTGTTCGAAATTTCCGTCCCGCATCACTGCAACCCGGTCCGACATACTCATGGCCTCTTCCTGGTCGTGGGTCACGTAGATAAAGGTAATGTTGACCTCGTGCTGAATTCTCCGCAGTTCGATCTGCATGGCTTTCCGGAGTTTTCGGTCCAGGGCCCCCAACGGCTCGTCCAAGAGCAATACCTTGGGGCGCAATACCAGGGCCCTTGCCAGGGCGACGCGCTGTTGCTGCCCGCCGCTGAGTTGATTTGGACGACGCGCTCCAAGGCCCTCCAGGTGAACCAACTGGAGAGCGTCCTCCACTAGTTTCTTGACCTCCGGCTCGGCTACCCGTCTGGACTTCAGGCGCAACCCGAAGGCAATGTTGTCCTCGACGGTCAAGTGGGGAAAAAGGGCGTAATTCTGAAAAACGATATTGGAGTCGCGCTCATAGGGGGGTTGGTCGTTGACGACCTCACCATTAATGAGAATGTCGCCGTCGTCCGGGTATTCCAACCCTCCGATCAACCGCAACGTGGTGGTTTTACCGCAGCCGCTCGGCCCCAACAGCGAGAAAAACTCTCCTTCCTGAATCGTCAAACTCAGGTCGTCCACGGCGACGACGTCGCCAAACCGTTTTGTCACCTGCACCAATTCAACGCTGGAAATCCGTTTCATGACACGCTTCGCCGATCAAAGTAGGTTCCAATAATGACAAAAATCAGCGGTACCACAACGATCAGGGTTCCCAAGGCGTTGACCATCGGTGACACGCCGAGTCGGATCATGGAGTAGACCCGCAATGGCAACGTGGAGGACCCTACGCCGGAGACAAAGAACGTAATCACGAAATCGTTGAACGACCACGGAAAAGTCAACAGCGCGGCGGCCAGGATTCCGGGCTTCAACAGGGGTAGCGTCACTTTCCACATGGTCGTCCATTCATCGGCGCCGAGGTCCATCGCGGCATCTTCCAGCGTTCGATCGATGCGCTGCATGCGGGCGATGATTACCAGGGTGGTGAGCGGAATCGAAAATGAGATATGGGCCAGCAGAATTGTGAGAATTCCAAGTTCAAACTTGATGGATGTGTAGAACAGCAGAAGCGAAATCCCGATCACCAGGTCGGGCATGACCAGCGGGATGTAGAGAGCACCCTGATACAGCGCCCTACCCAGGAACTTATAGCGGTAAAGGGTGAATGCAGTGATCGTCCCGATGGCCGTGGAAATCAGGACGGTCGGAATCGCAATGATGAGACTCACTTTCAATGCGTCCTGAATATTCTTGTTGTTAAATACGGCCTTATACCACTTTAAAGTAAACCCCTCCCAAGCCACGCCGTATTCAGTTGGTGTAAAAGAAAAAACCATCAAGACAAGTAAAGGTGCATACATAAACAGGTACACCACGCCACACCCGATGGATAAAAGACGAGGCGAGATTCGGTTCATTGCTGTTCCTGGTAGGCGTCTTTGCCGCCTCCGGCCCGCATGTAGAGGTAGATTAGCGCCAAAATCATCGTCAACAGCAGCAGGGAATATGCCGATCCCAGCGGCCAGTGGCGCAGACCGATGAATTTTAGCGCGATGAATTTTCCGACCATCATGGCCTTGGCCCCGCCTAACAGCTCGGGCACCAGGAATTCGCCTATCGATGGGGCGAAGACCAGCACCGACCCGCTTAGTATGCCCCCCTTGGTCAAGGGCACGGTGACCTTGAAAAATCGTTCCCTCGCGGTGGCCCCCAAATCCGCGGCCGCCTCCAGAACGGATCGGTCCAGTCTGTCGAGAGAGGCATAGAGCGGCAGGATCATGAACGGCAGGTACGTATAGACGAGCCCGACCAACACCGAATATTGGTTATGGAGCAGCGGTAGTGGCTCGTCGATCAGGCCCCATTCCGTCAGGAACGTGTTGATCAGACCATGATCGGACAACAAGGTCATCCAGGCGTAGATTCGCACTAGGTAACTGGTCCAGAACGGCAGAATGACCAGAAACAGCAAAAGGTTCTTGCGGCGTCCCCCGTAGAACGCGATCCAATATGCGATCAGATACCCCGCCGCCAGGCAAATGACGACCGTCAGAGCCGCCAACTTGAACGACCGGCCCATAATCTTCAGGAACAGCGGATCGAAAACCTGCCGATAGCTATCGAGGCTGAACTCGAAGATGATGGTGCCCCACGGCCCCCGGGTCATAAAACTGTAATAGACCACGATGCCCATCGGGATCATCGTGAACACCAGCAACCAGAAGGCCGACGGGCTCAACGTAGCGCCGATGCTTAAGGCAGGGTGGCTTCTGAAAAAGCGGAGAATGGATCTTCGTAACCTAAACAAATCGAATACCTTCACTCGCGATACGAACGACCGTCGCCGACCCTTCACCGGGCCGGCGCGGCCAGCGTCTTCGCGACCCGGAACCGGTCCGATGCAAGCGTGAATCCGATCGGCACGGCACGGCGGCCACCTCGTTGCCCGGACCGTGCGGCGCCCGGGCGTTCAGTTAGGCGCTCACCCAGCCCCCACGCCTCGCCATCAGGGGCCGCTTTGGCATGCGATCGCGCACACGCGCGGCGCGCAAGTCGCCGACTCTCGCCGCGCTCGGCGACGGCACGCGAAAAACCTCCCCCCGCCCCGCCTGCACTGGCCGGACGGGCGATCCCGCGGCGCCGTCGCATAGAGGCGGCTGTGACTCGTCTTACGCGCCCAACAGCCGGGTCCAAATATCGTCGTAGACCGGCAGGATGTCATCCGGAATGACCGCCAGAAACTCGAGCCGCGCCAACTCCTTGGCGGTCGGGTAGATCGCCGGGTTTTGGGCCATTTCCGCGGACACGAATTTTTCCACCGCCTTCTGATTGGCCGTTGCGTAACCGCCCTCGTCCGAATTGGCCGCCGCTACCTCCGGCCTAAGCATGTAGTTGATGAACGTCTCCGCCGTGAACTTGTGCGGCGCGCCCTTGACGATCGCCATGCAGTCGAACCAAGCGGTCCCCCCTTCCTTGGGCAGGAGCCATTCGACGTTGCGATTTTTCCGGTGCGCCTTGACGACTTCGCCGTTCCACTCGTGACCCACGATGATGTCCTCGGTGATCAGAGCCTTGGTCTGGTCGGCGCCCGGATAGAAGGCTTTCACGTGGGGCTTTATTTTAATCAACACCTCGCCGGCCTCCAACAATTCTTTCTTGTTGCGGCTGTTGACCGAGTAGCCCAGATACGCCAGGGCGGTCGCAATGACCTCTTCCCGTTCGTCGGTAAATGCCAGCTTCCCGGAGTAGCGCTCCGGACCGCTTTCGAACATGAGCGCCCAACTATCGACGTTGGGATCACCCTTGGTGTATTTCGTGTTGTGGGCGAGAGCGGTCATCCCCCAAAGATAGGGAACCGTATATTTGTTGCCCGGATCGACCGAGGTATCGAGAAATCTGGACATCGAGTTTTTCAAATCCGGGATGTTCTCGAGGTCCAAGGGCTCCAGAAGTCCCTGTCCGATATGAATCGGCACGAAGTTGTGGGTCGGAAACACCACGTCGTACCGCGCGCCGCCCGCCTGAAGTTTGGCCAGCAGGTGTTCGTTGCCCGGGTACGTGTCAAAGATGACTTTTACCCCGAACTCCTCCTCGAAATTCGGAATGGTGTCCGGATGGATGTATTCTTCCCAATTGTAGACGGCCAGTTCCCCGCCCTCTTTCTTGATCTTTTCCAGGACCTCGGGAGACGGGCGCTCCGCCGCAAAAGCTTTTCTGTGCAGAGCGAGGACATCCGTCAGCAATGCCGCGGAGATGCCCCAGGCCGTCGCTCGGCGGATGAAAGCCTGTCGGGTTATCCGCTCCTCGAATAACCCTTCAACCGCTGCATCCAGCCGTCTTTGCTGATCTCGATCGTTGCCTTTCATCGGCTTTCCTCCCTTCGTGATATCGGAAATTTCCGGAGCTCAAAGAGTGCGTACGGAAACTCGGTTACCGCACAGCACGATGAGATGTTGCCCTGCGCAGAAACGCAGAGAAACTTGGCGCTCGGCATTTTCCATTTGTGATCGTGCCCCGGTTTTATTTCCCGTACGCCGATATTTACCAGGGTATCTATTTTTTTTAGGGTGTCAAGAAATTGGCCCGAATGGGTGACGTATCAGATTTTGTGTCGGGCATGAGGAAAGGGGGTGGTCCGAGGATTCGGTGGTTCTCCCGCCGCCGCAATAGTTTCAGGGACCGTTGGTGGGAGCGCGAGCCGGTAGGTCTTGCGCGCCGCTCACAGCGGCGCGAGTTCGGTGAGCTCGCGCCGGAACGGCACGGCGTCGCCGATGTCGGGGCCGTCGAGCTCCTCGGCATAGCGGTGCCCGGCGTAGACCGCCATGGCGATGGTGCCGGGCGCGCCGGCGTCGCCGAGGACCCGGACCGAGCGGATGCCGGCCGCGGCCCAGGTCTCTTCGCGCGCCTTGAGCTCCAAATAGAGCCCGTCTTCGGGCAGCCGGGCGGTGACCAGGACCACTCCGTCGCAGGGCGTCTCCTCGCGCCGGCCGGTGAACACGCAGACCGTCTCCACAGCGCCCGCCGCGATCGCCGAGACCGAACGGTGCGGCCGGATATCGACGCCGAGGTCGAGCAGGCGCGTCTGGATCTGTTTCTGCTCGAGGGTGTTGTGGGTCCAGTTGGAGACGTCCGCGGCCGGTGTCACCAGGGTCACCGAGCGCCCGCCCTGCACCAGGAGCTCGGCCAGCACGCCGCCCATGTAGTAGTGCTCGTCGTCGTAGAGCACGATCCGCTCGCCCGCGGGCAGGCGCCCGTCCATCAGGTCGTCGGGGGTCATGACCGCCATGCCGCCGTCCACCGGGATCGGCTCCAGCCGCGTGCGTGCCACGCCGTCGCGCCGCCAGGTGGCGCCGGTCGCGATCACCACGTGTTCGAAGCCGAACTCCAGGATCTGCCCGGCCGAGAGCTCGCTGTCGTAATAGACCTCGACGTTGGGCAGCTTGCGGAGTTGCGCGACCCGGTAGTCGCGCACCCGGCCCCAGGCGGCCAGCCCAGGCAGGCGGCATTCGCTCGCGACCCGGCCGCCCGGCTCGCGCGCGGCCTCGGCAAGCGCGACTTGGTAGCCGCGTTGGCCCAGCGCAACCGCGCATTCCAGGCCGGTCGGCCCGGCGCCGACGACGAGCACCTTGGCGTCCGAGCCCTTGGGCCGAATCCGCTCCGGGTGCCAGCCGCGGCGCCATTCCTCGCCCATGGTCGGGTTCTGGGTGCAGCGAATCGGCGACATGGTCATGTCGCCGGAGACGCAGATGTTGCAGCCGATGCATTCGCGGATGTCGTCGAGCCGGCCCTCCTCGATCTTTTTCGGCAAAAAGGGGTCGGCGATCGAGGGCCGCGCCGCGCCGATCAGATCCAAGATCCCGCGCTTGACCTGAGCGACCATGGCATCGGGCGAGGTGAAGCGCCCGACGCCCACCACTGGCTTCGTGGTCAACTGCTTGACGCCGGTGACGAAGGGCTCCTGGGCGCCCTCCTCGGCGAAGCGCGAGGTCCGCGAATCGTTGTCCCAGCCGGCCAGCACCAGGTCCCAGAGATCGGGCAGCTCGGCCATCAGGCCGATCATGTCGTGGACCTCGGCGCGGTGCAGGCCGGCCGCGCCGATCAGCTCGTCCGCGGTCAGGCGCACCGCCACCGCGCAGGTGTCGCCGACCGCCTCGCGCGTGTCCTCGACGACCTCGCGCAGCAGGCGGACGCGGTTCTCCAGGCTGCCGCCGTATTCGTCGCTACGGCTGTTGTGGCGCCGCGACAGGAAGAACTCGAAGACGCTCAGGCCGTGGCCCGCGTAGACGTAGACGATGTCGAAGCCGGCCGTCTTCGAGCGAAGCGCCGCCGTCCGGTGCCAGCGGCGCAGGTCCGCGATGTCCGCCTTGTCCATGGCGCGCACCTGCACCGGGTCGTAGGCGAAGGTGGCGACCGGCAGGTGGGAGGGCCCGAGCGGCACCTCGCGCGACGCCAAGTTCGACCCGCTCGGGCCGTTGTAGGCGAGCTCCATCCCGGCCAGGGCGCCGTGGGCGTGGACCGCGTCCGCCATGCGCGCCAAGAGCGGGATGTCGCGCTCGTCCCAGAGCCGGAGCTCGACGAACGGGGTGATCTCCGAGGAGGGATGGATCTCGCACTGCTCGGTGCAGACCACGGCCCAGCCGCCCTCGGCCTTGACCCCGCGCATGGCCGCCATGGCGCTCGGGTCGCGGTAGCCCATGCCGTTGCAGTGGGGCACCTGGTAGAAGCGGTTCCTGGCCGTGACCGGACCGATCCGAACCGGCTCGAACAGGATATCGTAACGCGGGTCGCGCGCCATGGCACCTAACCTCCCGGTGGGAGCAATAACACGGATCGCGCTCGAGCGAACCAGACGCGGCCCGGGCGCACAGGGTAGCGACCCTCCGGCGGCGCTAAAGGATGCTCCGCGCGAGCTCCATTTCCGGAACGCCGACCGCCAGCAGAAGGTCGTGGATCTCCCGGCGCGCGTGGGACAGGCTGACGTTGCTCCAGCCGCGCAGGCGGTCGTCGGGCAGGTCGAGCACGGTCAACCCGGTCAGGAACAGCTCGTGGAAGATGACCCGCTCGCCGAAGCCGGTGGCCAGGCGGAAGCCGAGGCGCTCGGCCAGCTGATCGAGCAGGTCGGCGACGGCGCGCTTGTTGTGCGCGTCGATGTGGGTCAGGCGGTTGCGCATGACGATCCAGTCGATCGGCTCGCGCCCGCTCGCGCGCCGGCGGTCGTTTTGCTTCCAGACCATCTGGCAATAGGCGCTCGGCGCCCGGACCTCGCGCTTGCTGGGGTCGATATGCGCCAAAATGTCGATATCGAGCAGCGTGTCGTTGATCGGCGTGATCAACATGTCGGCGTTGGCGTGGGCCAGGCGCGACAGGTAGGAGTCGCTGCCGGGCGTGTCGACGATCACGATCTGGCGGTCGGCCAGTTCGACGAGGGCCTCGCCGAACCGTGCCTTGTCCTCGCTTTCCGCCGCCTGGCGCCGGTCCGCCTCGGCGCGTTCGATGCGCCGGTGCAGCGGCATGGGGACATCCCGGTGGATGGTCTTGGCCAGGGCCCTGCGGTTGGTCAAATAGCGCGACAGCGTGGCCTGGCGCCCGTCGAGATCGATGGTGCCGACCTTGTAGCCGAGCTTGAGCAGGGCCACCGCCAAGTGCATGGCCGCCGTCGATTTGCCGGTGCCGCCTTTCTCGTTCCCCAGGGTGATGACGAAGGGGCCCGGCGGCGCGCCGTCCCGGTTGGCGAAGGTCTCGTCGAGGGCTTTGGGAGCGGGCACGTCCAGGACGGCGCGGATCTCCTCGATGACGGCCGAGTCCCGCGCCGAGGGGCCGTCCTGGGCGCCACTCTGGACGCCGCCGTGGGCGCCACTGACGGCGCGGCAGATCCGGAGCAGGCGTTGGGCGCCCTCGGCATCGCCCGCGACGGCCGCGACCGCCCTGAGCGCCGCGCTCCGCCCGAGCCCCGGCTGGCTCCGAATCCCGTTGGCGAAGCTGTTGAAAAGATTGCTCGCGGCCGCCGGGTCGACGGTCCCGCGCGGCTCCATGGTCTCCAGGATCGCGGCCACCGCCTTGCGCTTGGCGGGCGTTAGGCTGCCATCGGCGCAGGCGACCAGGGCCGCTGCCGCCATCGCGGCGCCCAAAAAAGGCCTGTTGCAAGCCCATTCCGCCTGCCTGAAAAGGTCCTCGGCTCGCTGGTCGAACTGACTCACCACGCCTTCCCGTGACGTTCTGGGTAAGCCCTGCGTGGATGCGGAAGCACCCGATGTAGCGCCCTGGAAAGGGCTACCGATCCCTCACCCCTGGAGATCTCTCCGTTTCGACTGCGAATGCGACTCGATTGTACCTCGGATCGCGCCCCCTTGAACAACAAATTCGCGACTGCCGCGGGCGCCCCCGGCAGCGCCGGCCTTCCTTCGCCCGCCGAGGCGGGCTTCGCGAAGGCGCGGGCGCTCCCACGAAACGGGTCGATATCTACGATCTTTGGTATAACCTCGTCGCGCACAACCCGGGCGCACGACCCGGATCGTTCGGGCGCGCATCTGGAAGGGCGCACATCTGGAGGGCCAGGGGGATATGCGGCTAAAGGACAAGATCGCGATCATCGTCGGTGCCGGACAGGCGCCGGGCACGACCTCGGCCATCGGCAACGGCCGCGCGACGGCGGTGTTGTTCGCCCGCGAAGGGGCGAAAATCCTGGCCGTCGACCGCAGCCTGGAGGCAGCCGAGGAGACCGCGGCGATCATTCGCGCGGAGGGCGGCGAGGCGGTGTCGGTTGCCGCCGACGTGACCGACGAGGCGGCGGTCAAGGCCGCGGTCGGGGCCTGCATCGCGCGCTTCGGACGCATCGACATCCTGCACAACAATGTGGGCATCAGCATCGAAGGCGGCGACGCACCGATCACCGAGATCGAAACCGAGGCCTTCGACCGCATCGTCGCGGTCAATCTGCGTTCCGTGGTCTATACCTGCAAACATGTCGTGCCGGTCATGCGGGCGCAGGAAAGCGGCGCCATCGTCAACATATCCTCGACCGCGGCGTGGGAGGAATATCCCTGGGTCACCTACAAGGCGACGAAAGCGGCGGTCATCGCGCTGACCCAGCAGCTAGCCCTCCAGAACGCCGCTTACGGCGTGCGCGCCAACGTCATCCTGCCGGGCTTGATGGATACGCCCATGGCGGTCGACCGGCGCGCCGAGGCCTGGGGCCGGCCGCGCGACGAGGTCGCCGCCGAACGCGACGCCAAGGTGCCGCTACGGGGCAAGATGGGGACCGGCTGGGACGTCGCCTATGCGGCGCTGTTCCTGGCCTGCGACGAAGCGAAGTTCATCACCGGCGTGGCGCTACCCGTCGATGGCGGCAGGAGCTGCCGCACGCGGTGAACCGACACTGAAAAACCCGGTATCACCGGATCACGACCAGGGGTTATGCCATGGCACGGCTGCCGCCGCTCGATCCCGCCATGTTGTCGGATCGGCAAAAAGAGATTTTCGACAAGATCGCCAGCGGACCCAGGGGCCGGGTTGCCGGGCCGTTCAAGGTGCTTTTGCAATGCCCGGGCGTCGCCGACCAAGTTCAGGAACTCGGCCGATGTCTGCGTTTCGACGGCGTCTTGCCCGGCCACCTGCGGGAGCTCGGGATCCTGGTCACGGCGCGGTTTTGGACCGCCCAGTTCGAGTGGCACGCCCATGCCCGCATGGCCCGGGAGGAAGGGCTCGACACGTCCGTCATCGAGGCGATAGCCGCGGGCGCGACGCCGCCCCTGGCGACGCCGGAAGAAAACGCCGTGTACAATTTTTGCCGCGAACTGCACGGGAACCACGCGGTCGGCGACGAAAGCTATACCCAGGCCGTGGCCATGCTCGGCCGCGAAGGCGTCATCGAGCTGACCGTTCTCTCGGGCTACTACACGATGATCTCGATGATCCTCAACACCTTCGAGATTGCTCCCCCCGACGGTGCCGCGCCGCCGCTTGGCGCCGCTTCGCGGATGTGAAATATCCGCTGGGCGCCCGCCGGCGCCGCGGCTTTGTCGCGCGCCCTATCCGGCCTTGGCCCGGATCCTGGCGGCGCGTTCCTTGAACCTTGCGGCCTCGGCGCCCTGCCCGTTCATGAACAGGATGTCGGCGTAGTTGTCCAGGGTATCGGCCAGGTCCGGATGGTCCGGTCCGAGCGCCGCCTGTTGCACCGCGAGCGCGCGCCGGTAGTAGGGCTCGGCCTTGGCCAGGTCGCCCTGGAAGTGATGCAGCACACCGAGGTTGTAGAGGGTCTGGCCGACCTCCCAATGCGCCGGCCCATAGGCCCGCTCGCGCATCGCCAAGGCCGATTCCAGGCGCGGCGCCGCCTCGGCGAAGCGGCCGAGCATGATGTCGAGCGCGCCCAGGTTGTTGAGGCTCTCCGCGACGTCGGGATGGTCCGGGTCCAGGACCCGCTCGCGGATCGCCAGCGCGCGGCCGAGCAGGGATTCGGCCTTCGCGACCTGGTTCCGCTTCAGGTACAGGAACCCGAGGTTGTTCGCGCTTTCGGCGACCTCCGGGTGAGTTGCGCCCAGCGCCGCCTCCCGGATCGCCAGCGCGCGCATGATATAGAGCTCGGCCTCCTCGAGCTTGCCCCGCATGAGGGCGATCGTGCCGAGCGTGTTCAGGGCCGCGGCGAGACGCGGATCGTCCGCGCCCAGCGTCCGCTCCAGGCTCGCCACGGCGGGCTTGACCAGCCGCTCGGCCTCGACGAAGCGGTGCTGGCGCAAGGCGAGCGCGCCGATCCGGCCGAGGGTCGCGGCGAGCTCCGGATCGTCGGCTGCGAGCACCTTCTCCCGGATCGCCAGGGCGCGGCGCAACCGGGCCTCGGCGCGCGCGAACCTGCCTTGCGCGGCCAGGAGCCGGGCCTGATTGTCGAGGGTCGCCGCGACCCGGGCGCTGTCGGGCCCGCGGCGCTCGGCCTCCCTGAGGGCGGCGGCGAAGCGTATTTCGGCGTCGGCGAAGCGGCGTTGCTGCAAGGCCTGGAGCCCGGCGGCGTTGTGCCGTTGCCAAGGCTCCTCCGGCGCCGCCATGGCCCCGGCGGAGGTCAGGCACGCGAGTGCCAGCAACAGCCCGCGGAGCCAAAACGCCCGTGTCATCCTCTCCTCCGGCACGCCGAGGCGGCAAGGATGGGAGCAAATCTCTAACGGGCGATTAATACCAACTCTGCTTCGCAATCCGCCGACTCGACCGTCAGGTTTGCGCCAGGATCTCCAGGGCTCGGGCGTGGGCGCGCGGGTCGCCGGCGGCCAGCACCCGGCTGCCGGAGTGGAGGTTCAGGGCGCGCCCCTGCCAGTCCGTGATCACGCCGCCGGCGCCGCGGATGACCGGGACCAGGGCGCAGTAATCGACCGGGTCCAGGCCGGTATCGATGCCGAGGTCGATGCGTCCCGATGCGACTTGCGCGTAAGCCAGGCAACTGCCGCCGTAGACGGTCCATCGGACCGCCGACTTGAGCCGTTCGAACGCCTCGAACTCGGCGTCCCCGTAGAAGTCGGGATTGCTGGTGGAGAGCAGCGCGGTGGAGAGCTCGGCGCAGGGCCGCGCGCGGACCGCCTCGCCGTTGTGCGTCGTCGGCCTGCCTTCGCGGCCGACCCAACGCTCCCCCGTCGCCGGCAGGTCGATGACGCCGATCGCCGGGACCCCGTCGCGGAGCAGCGCGATCAAGGTGCCGAATACCGGGATGCCGGCGAGGAACGCAAGCGTGCCGTCGATGGGGTCGAGCACCCAGACGGTGTCGCGCTCGGGCGCGGCCGCGCCGCGCTCTTCGCCGACGATCCCGTGGTCCGGATATTCCCGCGCGATCATGTCGCGGAGCCGGTCCTCGACCGCCCGGTCGACCGTGGTCACGGGGCTCGAGTCATCCTTCACCTCGGCGCGCGGCCTCTGCGCCGAGGCGGAGAGCAGAATCTCGCGGCTGGCATCGGCCAACCGTTCGGCGAAGCGGATGAGTTGTTCGAGTTCGTCCGCTGGCACGATGCCGCCGCCCTTCAATGGGAAAGGATCTGACTGAGGAACAGCTTGGTGCGCTCGTTCCTCGGGTTGTCGAAGAATTCTTCCGGCGGGTTCGATTCGACGATCTCGCCCTGGTCCATGAACACCACCAGATCGGCGACCTTGCGGGCGAAGCCCATCTCGTGGCTGACCACGATCATGGTCATGCCTTCGCGCGCCAAATCGATCATAACGTCGAGCACTTCGCTGATCATTTCCGGGTCGAGCGCCGAGGTCGGCTCGTCGAACAGCATGATCAAGGGGTTCATGCAGAGCGCGCGAGCAATGGCGACACGTTGCTGCTGGCCGCCGGAGAGCTGGCTGGGATACTTGTCCGCCTGCTCCGGGATTTTCACCCGTTCAAGGTACCTCATGGCCGTGTCATAGGCCTCGGACTTCGAGGCCTTGCGCACCAACCTGGGCGCCAGCATGAGATTCTTGATGATGGTCAGGTGGGGAAACAGATTGAAGCTCTGAAACACCATGCCGACTTCGCTGCGCACGGCATCGATATCCTTCACCGCACTGGTCAGTTCGTGGCCATTCACGACAATCTTGCCGTTGTCGTGTTCCTCGAGCCGGTTGATGCACCGGATCAAGGTCGATTTACCGGACCCGGACGGGCCGCAAACGACAATCCGTTCGCCCTTTTTCACCGACAGACTGATATTTTTCAGAGCCTGAAACGCGCCAAAAAATTTATCGACATGCTCCAGTTGGATAATGTTTGTCTGGTCACTGTCACTCATATCAAGGACCTTTGGTATCATATCATGCCTCACTTCTGACATGCCGGCTCATGCGTTTTTCCATCCAGCCGAAACCTCTCTGAATAATCCACGTCAGGATCAGATAGACGACCATCACCGATATGAAAATCTCATAGGGCGCGTAGGTCTCCGCCACGATGGTTCTTGCAATGCCCATCATATCGAGCAGCGTGATGGTGCTGGCCAGGGCGGTGCTCTTCATCAGGCTGATGACATCATTACTGTAGGCCGGGAGACACAAACGGATGGCGATAGGGGCGGTAACGTAAATAAATCGATGCCGTGCGGAGAGTCCCAGCGCCGCGCCCGCTTCCTTCAGGCCACGGTCCACGCCCAGAACGCCGCCGCGTAATATTTCCGACACGTAGGCGCCGGTATTCAGTGTCAGGGCAACAATCGCACAGCCAAAAGCCTCTCGCAATATCGGCCAGAAGATGCTGTCGCGGACAAACTCCAGTTGAGGCAGGCCGTAGTAGATGATGAATATCTGCACCAGTATGGGGGTGCCGCGAAAGATATAGATGTAAACCATTGTCGGCGCGACGAGATACCACCGGCCGCTGATTCGCATCAACAGCAGGATAATGGCGAGCGCCAGACCCAACACGGCCGACAGGAACAGCAACTGAAAGGTCAGACCAATTCCCGTGAGAATTTTGGGGATGCTGTCCACGATCAGCGCGAAATCAAAACTCATCGCGCGACCTCCAAATGCCGGTTGGCGTAGCGTTCAAGCACCATGACCGACAAGGTGATGACCGTTGAAAACCCCAGATAGATCGCGCCGACCACGATATACATGGTGAACGGCTTGCCCGTGGTGCCGATGGCCTGTTTGGCGACAAACAGGGTCTCTTCCAGACCGATGATGGCAATCAGCGCGGTGTCCTTGATCAGGGAGAGCATGTGATTGCCGAAGGGCGGCAGAGCCAGCCGCCACATCGCCGGAATGCGCACATAAATGAATGTTTTCAGGTTCGAGAGACCGAGAGCCCGGGCGGCCTCGACTTGTCCTGGATCGACACCAAGGAACGCGCCCCGAAAAGTTTCCGTCGCGTAGGAGCCGACGATCAGTGCGATAGCTAATGACCCGGCCCAAAATGGCGGGATATCCACAAACTTGATCTCAGGATCGAAGACCTGGGCAATCGCCGTCAGGGTGATGGCTGAACCGAAGTAAAACAGCAAAAGAACCAGAATCTCGGGTGTCCCGCGAAAGACGATCGTGTAGGCGCTGGCAATCGAATGGGCGACCCGACTCTTTGACAGCTTCGCGGCAGATCCAATCAGTCCAAATAAGACCGTCAGAATCAGGGCGACAAAAAAAATCTCAACGACGACGAGGGAGCCCCAGAAAAAATCGTCCCACCAACCGGTTAATGCTTCCAAGGCCGCTCACTCCCCCCGGTTCTCGAAGTGTGATTCAATTTCGCCCTGAATCGGAAATCCAAAAAAGCAAAAGAATGCGGTGAGGGCTGATACGGCGCCCCCACCGCGCCAGTGAAACACGACCTATTGGACGGGTATCCACTTTTCATTATGGATGGCGAAGGGGAAATACTTCAGGGCATACTTTTCCAGCGAGCCATCCTCAGTCAGGGTCTTCAACGCGCCATTCAGACGGCCTTTCAACGCATCATTGCCCTGGCGAAGGCCAATGCCGACACCAATGCCAAAGAATTTGCGCTCATCGACCTGCGGGCTGACGAATTCGAAACCCGCGCCGTCGTCCTTGCTGAGAAACCTGAGGTAGGCTTTCATGGGATTGGTCATGATGATATCGGTCCGTCCATTCACCAGATCGAGATACAGGGACTCATTATCGTCATAAAGAGCCACCTCAGCATCCGGAAGTACGGCTTCGAACCAGCTGGCATAAGTCGATGCCCGCTCCAGGCCGACTTTGACGCCGGCGAAATTGGCGGCAATGGGCTTGCCCGCATCATCGAATAGATTGAGACCGGCATTTTTTTTGCCGACCAGGCGGCCGACTGAAATGCGGTACGGCTGGGAGAAATCCATTTTCTTCAGACGCGAGTCCGTAATGGACATGGACGCCACGACCAAATCGAACTTGTTGGCCAGAAGCGCCGGGATCATGCCGTCCCATTGCTGGCAGACAAACTCCAGATCGGCGCCGATAATTTCAGCGACACCCTTGGCGACATCGACGTCATAGCCGTCAAGTTCGCCATTGGCGTTCTTGAAATTGAACGGTGCGTAGGTGCATTCCATTCCGACCCGAAGGGTCTCGGCGGATGCGGTTTGCGGCACGCCCAGAGCGAGCACGGCAAAGGCCGCGAGCAGCGTAAATGCCTTCTTCATGGTAAGCCTCCTTGTTTTGGTTGCTTGATTTATCGAATGATCCCCCGACCTAGGACGACAGTGTCTCATCCAGGTGACCGAGCAGGCGGTCGACGTCGGCCGCGTCGTTGTAATGTACCAATGAAACACGGATGACGCCGCCTCGCTCTCGCAGGCCGAGCGCGTCGATGCAGCGGGCGGCGTAGAAGTCCTCCGCCCGTATTGCGATCTTATGCTGTAACAACCGGTCGGGAATCTCGCGGGAATCGCGCCCGTTTACAAGAAACGAGAAGATGCTTACGCGTTCCCGCCGCCCCTCCACGCCCTGCCCGATCAGGCGGACGTCCGCCTTCGAGGCGAGGAAATCCACGATCGGCCGCGTCATGGCCTCCTCGTGCGCGGCGAAAAGACCGAAGACCCGATCCCAACGTTCCGTGACCCCGATGTTGGCGCCGGGGACGTTGGCGCCGGGGAAGTGGTGCGCGTGCACCTTGTCTAGGTATTCGCCCACGCCGGCCGCGCTCGCGGTCAGCTCGTAATTCAAGCCGCCGGGACAGAGCTTGCGCTGGAAATCGTCCTCGGGGACGAAGTAGTGGTTCTGGTTCGCCGCCCGCAGCAAGAGCTCGCGCTTTCCATAAAGGACGCCGATGTGGGGCCCATATACCTTGTAGGCGCTGTAGAGATAGAAGTCGGCGTCCAAATCCTTGACGTCGATCCGGCGGTGCGGCGCGTAGGCGACACCGTCGACGCACGCCAGCGCACCCGCGTCGTGCACCTTGCGGACGATCGCTTTTACGTCGTGGATCAGGCCGACGATGTTGGAGCAGTGGTTGAAGCAGACCAGCCGCGTTTTCTCCGTGAGCAGGGCCTCCAGATCCTCGATCTCGAGGTCGTCGGTATCGCCGTTCATCCGCCATTCCTTGACCACGACCCCGATCTCCGCGAGCCGGCGCCAGGCGCCGTTGTTGGCCTCGTGATCCTGGTTGGTGACGATGACCTCGTCTCCGGGCTCCAGAAGGGCGCGCAGGGCGTGCGACAGGACGTAGACATTGCTGGTCGTCGACGGCCCGACGACGATCTCGTCGACATCGGCGTTGATCAGGTGGGCCAGCGTTTGGCGCCCGGCGTCGATCCGTTCGGTCGCGCCCGCGGATGCGGGATAGGCGGCGCCGGGTTGGACCTGGCAGGTGGCCATGAAGTGGATGGCCCGCTCGATCACCTGCTCGGGAACGAAGGTGCCGCCGGCGTTTTCCATGAACACCCAGTCCCCGGCCAGCGCCGGGAAGAAGCGGCGGCAGAACGCCACGTCCAAGGTAGTTTCGGGCAGGACATTTTGGGAAAGGGCAGTTTGGGGCAGGGCAGTTTGGGGCGCCAAGGAAAATTGCCTCTCGTTCTACGGTCCAAGCGGGCTACGATCCTACGGGGTCGCCGTGGCCGGTGGTATGCTGTTTACGGGAAAAACGGTAAGGTGATCGGCGGGGTCTGCATATCCCCCCAGGGTATGAGGGCGATAGCACCTTGAATCGACGGAGGCTCGTGGACGCTGTCTACACGTGGAGGCGAGAAAACGGACGCTGACGAGGCCGGTGCGCTCGACTGGTACGGGGAGATCGGCGAGATCATCGGCGCGTTGGGAAGCGGGCGGCTTCCCGAGCAGTTGATCCTTGGACTCCGCCGTCTGGTCCCCTTCGAGCTCGCCGCCATTTTCGTCTATCGCGGACGCTCGCGGCCGTTGCCCTTGTACGACAATTTCGAGCCGGCCGAATCCAAAAAGGGGATCGCCGCCTACGTCCAGAACACGTACGTGCTCAACCCCTTCTATCAGGCCTATCTCAAGGGGCTCCAAGGCGGCGTTTACCGGATGCGCGACCTGGCGCCCGACGCCTTTTTCGAAAGCGAGTATTACAGGGCGTACAAGGTTTCGCCCAACCCGTCGGAGGAGATCGGTTACGTCACCGAGAACTGGCCGGCGGGGATGGAGGAACTCGAGATCGCCGTCACGCTGGAAGGCAATATACTGGCGGAGATCACTTTATCTCGATCCCGCCGCCATGGTTTCAGTGACGACGACCTGAGGCGACTCTCCGCCGTCCTCCCCGTCATCGGCGCGCTCCTTCGAAAATATTGGGCGGAATTCGGCGCCGCTGGCTCCGGGGGGTCGCCGCCCGATAGCCGCATCGACGACGCCTTCGCGAATTTCGGGAAGGCGGTTCTGACCGAACGGGAGTGCGATGTGACTCAGTTGATTTTGCGCGGCCATTCCTCGGAATCGATCGGTTACAATTTGGGAATCTCCGTCGGGACGGTCAAAACCCATCGCAAGAACGCCTATGCCAAATTGAACATCTCGTCCCAATCGGAGCTGCTTTCGCTGTTTCTCAAATCGCTCCAGATGCCGTGAATCCCCGACCCCCGGCGGGCGGGGCGGGGGCAGGCGCCCCGATATCAACGCTCCTTTGGTATAAGACCGCGAGCCAGGCCCCGCCGCATTGGCGGTTGACAGGCCGTGCGCGGCCCCGCAAGTTCGAAAAGTCTTGCGAATCGGTGAATCGCCGTGGTTTTCGAAAAGTAAATTTAACCAATCGGCTGTTAGCTTTGCGATCGGTTCCAACAGTCGAGACATCGGGGGGTCCGCGAACCTTGCTTTCATTGCTGACGCGCGCGCTCGGCGTTCAATGGCCGACCAGGATTGGGCCGACCAGGATTGGGCCGATCGGGATTGCGGCCATCGCCGCTCTGTTGTCGATTTCGGCCTACGATGCCGAGGCGAAAAGCCCCTGGTTCAAGTCCATCCCCTGGTTCGAGTCCAACTGGCACCGGGGCCCGATCGCTGCGGATCTCGAAGCGGAGCTCGGAACGCTCCACTATGCCACGGCCCCCGGGATTGCGGCTGTCGCGCTCGAAGCCGAGGCACGCCCGGCGACGGTGTCGCGGAGCCTCCGGGTCGAGCGCGGCGACACCCTGATGGGCATGTTGGTCAAGGCGGGAATCAAACGCCAGGAGGCCCACGACGCCATCACCGCGCTCAGCAAGGTTTACAGCCCGCGCAAGCTAAAGCCCGGCCAGGAGATCCGTCTCAGGCTCACCGCCTCCGGTGCGGCGGGGCCGGACCACCGCCTGCTGGCGCTCAGCCTGCAACCCAACGTCGAGCGCGACCTGCGGGTCTCGCGGACCGGCGCCGGGGGCTTCGCCGCCGAGTCGATCGAGCGGCCGCTTTTGCGCCTGGCCGTAAGCGCCGACGGCACCATCGAGAACAATCTTTCCAATGCCGCGCGGCGCGCCGGGCTGCCCATGCCGGTCCTGGTGGAGATGATCCGGATCTTCAGCTTCGACGTGGATTTCCAGCGCGAGCTCCAGCCCGGCGACAGCTTCGAGGTGCTCTACGAGGCGCTGTTCGAGGAAGACGGCAGCCTCGCCAAGACCGAGAACGTGCTCTACGCCTCGCTGACGCTGTCCGGCCGGCGCCTGGACATGTACGGCTTCACGCCCAAGAGCGGGGTCGACGACTTCTTCGACCCCGAGGGCCAGTCGGTGCGCAAGACCCTGATGCGCACGCCGGTCGACGGGGCGCGCCTGTCGTCGCGCTTCGGCATGCGCCGGCATCCGATCCTGGGCTATTCCAGGATGCACCAAGGCATCGACTTCGCGGCGCCGCGCGGCACGCCGATCTACGCCGCCGGCGATGGCGTGATCGAATCGGCCGGGCGCAACGGGGCCTACGGCAAGTACGTGCGCATCCGCCACAACGCGACCTACAAGACCGCCTACGGGCACATGAGCCGCATCGCCAAGCGCGCGCGCCGGGGCCAGCGGGTGCGCCAAGGCCAAGTCATCGGCTATGTCGGCTCGACCGGGCGCTCCACGGGGCCGCACCTGCACTACGAGGTCCTGCGCCAGGGCCGCCAGGTCAACCCGCTCAAGATCAAGCTGCCCTCGGGCGAGAAGCTGAAGGGCAAGAACCTGGAAAGCTTCCACGCGCGGCGCGAGCAGATCGACATTCTGCGCGAGCTCGCGCGCCAAGGCGACACCCTCATGGCCCGCGCCGACTGCCTGCTCCCGGCCGCGGCCGCGGGCACCCCGGACGGCGGCGCCTGCTAGGCAGACCCAGCGAACCCAGATTGCCTTTGGAGTGCCAGGGGTACGGCGGCGTTCACGCCGCCGCTTCGGCGTCCACCGGCTCGCCGTTGATGATCAACCCGTCGGGCCCGGCGCTGACCTGGACCGTATCGCCGTCGGCCACCTTGCCCTCGATGATCAGCCCGGCGAGCGGGTTCTGGAGCTCGCGCTGGATCGCCCGCTTCAAGGGCCGGGCGCCGTAGGCCGGGTCGTAGCCCTTGTCGGCGAGCCAGGACCGGGCCGTGGCGTCCAGCTCCAGGGCGATCTTGCGCTCGGCCAGTATGGCGCCGAGGCGCGCCAGCTGGATATCGACGATCCCGGCCATCTGCTCGCGGGTCAGGCGGTGGAACAGCAGGATATCGTCGACCCGGTTGAGGAACTCGGGCCGGAAGGCGGCGCGCACCGCCGCCATGACCTGCTCGCGCACGAGCGCGCTGTCCTCGCCCTCGCCCTGCGCCGCGAGGATCTCGCTGCCCAAATTCGAGGTCATGACGATGAGGGTGTTGCGGAAGTCGACCCGGCGGCCGTGGCCGTCGGTCAGGCGCCCGTCGTCGAGCACCTGGAGCAGGATGTTGAAGAGGTCCGGGTGCGCCTTCTCGATCTCGTCGAACAGGACCACCTGGTAGGGGCGCCGGCGCACCGCCTCGGTCAGCGCCCCGCCCTCCTCGTAGCCGACGTAGCCGGGCGGCGCCCCGATCAGGCGCGCGACCGCGTGCTTCTCCATGTACTCCGACATGTCGATGCGGACCATGGCGTTCTCGTCGTCGAACAGGAAGCGCGCCAAGGCCTTGGTCAGCTCGGTCTTGCCGACCCCGGTGGGACCTAAGAACATGAACGAGCCCATGGGCCGGTTCGGGTCCTGCAAGCCGGCGCGCGCCCGGCGCACGGCATTCGAGATGGCGGCGATCGCCTCGTCCTGGCCGATCACCTGGCGCGCCAGCGTCTGTTCCATGCCGAGCAGCTTCTCGCGCTCGCCCTGGAGCATGCGCTCCACCGGGATGCCGGTCCAGCGCGCGACCACCTGGGCGATCTCGTCTTCGGTCACCTCCTCGTTCAGCATGCCGCGCTGCTCGGCTTGCTCGGCTTGCGCCAGCGTGCGCTCGATATCCGGGATGACGCCGTAGGCGAGCTCGCCGGCGCGCTCGAGGCGGCCCTCGCGCTGGGCGATGTTCAGCTCGCCGCGCGCCCGGTCGAGCCGCTCCTTCAGCTTCTGGGCGCCGGCCAGGACCTCCTTCTCGGCCTGCCAGCGGGCGTTCAGCTCCTGCGAATGGACCTCCAGCTCGGCGATCTCGACATCGAGCTTGGCCAGGCGCTCCTTGGAGGCTGCGTCGGTTTCCTTCCCCAGCGCGCTCTGCTCGATCTTGAGCTGGATCAGCTTGCGGTCGAGTTCGTCGATCTCCTCCGGCTTCGAGTCGAGCTCCATGCGCATGCGGCTGGCCGACTCGTCGATCAGGTCGATCGCCTTGTCGGGCAGGAAGCGGTCGGTGATGTAGCGGTTGGAGAGCGTCGCGGCGGCGACGATGGCCGCATCCGTGATGCGCACGCCGTGGTGCAGCTCGTACTTCTCCTTGAGCCCGCGCAGGATCGAGACCGTCTCCTCGACGCTCGGCTCGGCGACGAAGACCGCCTGGAAGCGGCGCACCAGCGCCGCGTCCTTCTCCAGGTGCTCGCGGTACTCGTCGAGCGTGGTGGCGCCGACGCAATGCAGGTCGCCGCGGGCGAGCGCCGGCTTGAGCATGTTGGAGGCGTCGATCGCGCCCTCGGCCTTGCCGGCGCCGACGAGCGTGTGCAACTCGTCGATGAAGACGATGATCTCGCCCTCGGCGGCCGCGATTTCCTGGAGCACGGCCTTCAGGCGTTCCTCGAACTCGCCGCGGAACTTGGCGCCGGCCACCAGGGCGCCCAGGTCGAGCGCCATCAGGCGCCGGTCCTTGAGGGTCTCGGGCACGTCGCCGTTGACGATGCGCTGGGCCAGGCCCTCGACGATGGCGGTCTTGCCGACGCCGGGCTCGCCGATCAGCACGGGATTGTTCTTGGTCCGGCGCGAGAGCACCTGGATGGTGCGCCGGATCTCCTCGTCGCGGCCGATGACCGGGTCGAGCTTGCCCTCGCGCGCGGCCGCGGTCAGGTCCTGGGCGTACTTCTCGAGCGCCTGGTAGCTGTCCTCGGCCGAGGCGCTGTCGGCCTTGCGGCCCTTGCGCAGCTCCTCGATCGCCGCCTCCAGCGTCGGCGGCGTGGCGCCGGCCTCGGCCAGCGCCTTGGCCGCGGGCGCCCCGCTCGCCATGGCCAGCGCCAAGAGCAGGCGTTCGGCGGTGACGAAGCGATCGCCGGCCGCCTCGGCCAGCTTCTCGGCCCGCTCTAGGAGGCGCGCCAGATCGCCGCCCAGATAGGCCTGGCCGGCGCCCGAGCCCTCGACTTTGGGCAGCTTGGCGAGCGCCGCCTCGACCGCGTCGAGCGCGCGCGCCGGATCGCCGCCGGCCGCCTTGATCAGGTTCGCGGCCAAGCCCTCGCCGTCGTCCAAGAGGGCCTTGAGCAGGTGCTCGGGGGTGATCTGCTGGTGGCTGGCGCGCAACGCGAGGCCCTGGGCGGCCTGGAGGAACCCGCGCGAGCGCTCGGTGTACTTGTCGAATTCCATGTGTTTTCAGCCCTCCTCGCCCGCGCCCGCCTCGAGGGGCGGCACGCGGCCGACGATGCTCGTTAACGATTTCTTATCGCCACCCGTGCCCGACATTAGCGGCCCACGGTGAACAAGGCATTGACGTAGGTCACCCGCCTCCGTGATGGATATGGGGTCGGGTGGAAAGGGCGCAAGGGACGGCGCCAAGCCCTGGTGCCTGGTTGACAGGTCCCTAGCTCCCAGGCGTAGCACCGGGCCCGTTTTCTCGGAGCCAGGGCCTGCCCCACGGCCGCCGCTTCGCCCTCGCCCTCGGCTCCGCCGCCTTCGACCCCAGGGTGCCCGAATGGCGGCCCAAGACGCACTTCCTGATGCTGATGCGCGACGAGAAGCTGGCCCCGCTGCGCGTCGCCTTCGATGAGGCCAGCGGATCGTCGCCCCGGACCGGGGCATGTGAGTTTGGCTCGAGGAATCCGGCGTCGGCGGGAACGACCGACCGGGCCGGCCGCCCGGGCGGCCGATTGCTCAGGTCTCGGCCGGCTCGCTGTCCTCGCTCGGCCCAGTCTCGGGCTCCGGCTCTTCCGCCGAAGCCGCCTTGGGCCGGCGCCGGGCCTTTACCGGCGGTTGCCGTGGCGGCGGCGTCATCGGCTGCGCGTCGGCGGGCGCCGCCTCCCGAGGTTGCTCTCCGGTCCCGGCAACGGGGGGCGCTTGACCCTCGATCCCGCCCCGAGCAGCGACGCCGGCGGCCTCGGCCTGACTGTTGCCGCTCTGCCGCACGGGCTCATCCTCGCCGTTGGGCTGCGGATCGGTCCTGGCGTTGAGGACGCGGTAATAGTGCTCGGCGTACTGATAATAGTTCTCGGCCGCGACACGATCGCCCAAGGAC
Organism: Pseudomonadota bacterium; assembly: GCA_022572105.1. Lineage (GTDB taxonomy): Bacteria > Pseudomonadota > Alphaproteobacteria > Kiloniellales > J153 > JACZWN01. Next base: position 26,372 of record JACZWN010000015.1, read on the forward strand.
AGCGCATCACGCGCGAGCCCTATGTATTTCTCGTAAACCTGATGGGCGTTGCCGCGGACCCGGCCTTCGGGGCCATTGCTGTCGAAATTGTTATGGCGCGGCGCGCCGCCATGCTGTTTGCGATGCGGCCGCCCGCGCGGTCGCCGTCCATTTGATCCTTGTCTCATCGATCACTTGCTTCTTTGATTAATCTACCGAAACCCGCACCGTATCAAAAACCGCCATCCCGGCGATCATGCGACCAATCCGTCACGGACACGTTAGAGGGGGTTGTCGGGCATCCTTCACAGGATGCGCGAGCCTTCGGCTCGACACCCCCAACTTAGTGGGAAACGCACCGCGTTCCAACTACTTTTTTGCCGAATCCCAAGGATTTCCCAGGGTGGCCACGAGACAACGCTCGATTCCACCCAAATCCCGGACTCGGCCGAGCGGGGTAAGGCCGGTCGCCACAAGCAGGGCCTCGACGGCGTCCTGCTGGCCTTTACCCATTTCCAGCGCCAATATCCCGCCCCGATCCAGCAGGCGGCCCGCCCGCGGTAGGAGCGCCCGGTAGGCATCGAGCCCGTCCAGGCCGGCATTAAGCGCCATTTCGGGATCGTGGTGCGCCACCTCGGGCGCAAGCTCCTCGATCTCCCACTCCCTTATATAGGGTGGATTACTAATAATTACTTGCCAAGGGCCCGACAAGCCCGCGGCCCAGTCCCGCCGTTCGAAGCGGGCCCGGGCGCCAAGCCCCAGGGAATCCGCGTTTTCGCGGGCAACCCCGAGCGCCGCCTCGCTGATATCCACGCCCAGGCCGCGCGCGGCCGGCAGCTCGGACAAGAGGGCGAGCAGCAGGCAGCCGCACCCGGTTCCCAGGTCCAGGATGTGGAGCGGGGCGGCGGGTTCGTCGATGCGGCCGAGCACGGCCTCGATGAGCGTCTCGCTGTCGGGCCGTGGGTCGAGGGTGTCCGGGGTAATCTTGAAATCCAGGCTCCAGAACCCGCGCCGGCCGAGGATGCGCGACACCGGCTCGCGGGCGGCCCGGCGCGCGATCAGGCGCTCGATGCGCGCGCGCTCGGAGCCGTTAAGCACCCGCTCCGGATGGGCGATCGGGAGCTCCGGTCCGGCATCCAGCGCCGCGGCGAGCAGCAGCCGGGCATCGCGCCGCGCGACGGCAGCAAAACCTGCCGATTTTTGCGTGCGTGCAGGGTTCACGTGGAGGGTGCGTCCGATCGCATTTTCATCATCCAGCGCGCCATCATTTCCATGTCGCCCGAATGCCGGTCGCCTTTGGCCGGGTCGTCAGCCGTCACGTTCATGGCCCGAATGGTCTTGCGTACCACGCGCCCGGACGGATCAACGTCGAAATCGATGACATTCAGACAACAGGTCGCCTGATC
>JACZWN010000183.1 GCA_022572105.1 Pseudomonadota bacterium
ACCAGAACGGCGGGCAGGGGCTGGCGCACGCGCACCTTGGACGTGGCGCGCGCGGAGCGCCCCAGACCCACCACCCGCTGCACCACCTCGATCGAGTTGAGCAGCGCGTCGTCGATGAGTTCCCGCCTGGATTCGGGCCACGATTCCATGTGGACGCTTTGGGCCGCATCGGGCCGGCCACTCACCGCCAGATTCTGGTGCACGGCTTCGGCGGCGATCTCAACAATTGGCTGTTCAACCACGAGGCCCTGGCGGCCAAGCGCGCGGTATACGCGCTCGACCTGCCGGGCCACGGCCGCTCGGAGGGACCGGCGCTCGCCTCGATCGCCGAGCTGGCCGACTGGCTCGCCCGCTTCCTGGAGGCGGCCGGGGTCGGGGAGGTGTCGATCGCCGGCCATTCCCTGGGCGCGCTCACCGCGCTCGAGTGCGCCGCCGGCCTGGGCGACCGCTTGCGGGCGCTCGCGCTCTTGGGTGTCGCGCCCTCCCTGCCGGTGCACCCGGACCTCTTGGCCGCCGCCGCGGCCGACGACCACCTGGCCTTCGAGCTGGTCACCTCCTGGGGGTACGGGGAGACCGGTCACCTGGGCGGCAACCTGGCGCCGGGGCTGTGGCTCATGGGCGGCGGCGAGCGGCTGTTGGAGCGCTCGGCGCCCGGGGTGCTGCACAGCGACCTGGCCGCGTGCAACGCCTACCAGGCCGAGCGCGGCCTCGAGGCCGGATCCCAAGTCACCTGTCCGTGCCTGGTGCTGCTCGGCGCCGAGGACCGCATGGCCCCGGCCGAGGCCGGGCGCAAGATGGCCGAGGCGATCCCCGGGGCCACGCTCACCGTCATCGCCGGCTGCGGCCACATGATGATGCTGGAGAAGCCGGACCAGACGCTCGACGCCTTGATGGCGGTGCTGTGAAACGGCGCGGCGGAGAAACCGAGCCATGAGCGATGCCCAGATCGAGACCCGGGCGCGCTATCCGCACTTTCTGGTGATCCCGACGCGCTGGATGGACAACGACGTCTACGGCCACGTCAACAACGTGGTCTATTATTCCTACTTCGACACGGTCATCAACGACTACCTGATCCGCGCCGGCGGCCTGGACATCGGGAAGAGCCGGGTGGTCGCGGTCTGCGCCGAGTCCTTCTGCCGCTACCGGGCGCCGCTCGCCTTTCCCGAGCCGGTCGAGGCGGGCCTGCGCGTCGGGCATCTGGGCCGGACCAGCGCGCGCTACGAGATCGGCCTGTTCAAGGAAGGCCAGGAACGAGCCGCCGCCCAGGGCCACTTCGTGCACGTCTTCGTCGAGCGGGCGGCCATGACCCCGGTCCCCATCCCCGAGGCCATCCGCACGGCGCTGGAGAAGATCGCGGTCACGACTTGAGACGCGGCGGCCCGAAGAAAGCGGCCGGGCGGGAGAGTTCCGCCCGGCCGACGCAAGAGGCAGATCGAGGTCGCCTGTCTTAGGCCGCCTTATCCTCGATGACCTTGGCGTCCTCGATGATCTTGGCGCTTGTGGGGGCGCTTGGGGGCGTCACGTCGATCATGATGCTGCGCGGCTTCATGGCCTCGGGCAGCTCACGCACCAGCTCGATGTGGAGCAGGCCGTTCTCGAGGCGCGCGCCGGTCACCCGCATGTGGTCGGCGAGATCGAAGCGCCGCTCGAAGGCGCGGGTCGCGATGCCGCGGTACAAGTGGGTGACCTTGTCGGCCTCGGCGCCCTCCTTTTTGCCGGTGACGACCAGGCTGTTTTCCGTGACGGTCACGTCGAGGTCGTCCTCGCCGAAGCCGGCCACCGCCATCACGATGCGATAGGCGTCCGGGCCGGTCTTTTCGATGTTGTAGGGCGGGTAGCCGAGCGCGCCTTCGTCGAGACGGGCCGCGGCGTCGAGCATGTTGAACATGCGGTCGAAGCCGACGGTGGCGCGCAAAAGCGGGGTGAGATCGTAGCTACGCATATCCATATCCTCCATTGAGCAACATGGTTGATGTCGCGGGGTTCACCTATTGGTCGAACCCCACTATGCTGTGCCGTGGCTGGGGACCCTGCTTGAGAGGCATCCCCGACGGCATATCTGATATAAGTGCCGCCGGGCCCAATTCAAGGGATGGCCGTGACGCCGCGCCTGACTCCCGGTTGGAAGATAAGTTGTTGAAAATACTAAATAAATCACGAAAATGCTGAACAGTCCATGAGCGGAAATGGCCGCTACAAGCCAAACTAATTGTTAACGGCGCCGGGCTTAGACTTCACGGTTTCGAGGGCTGCGCCCCAGCCGAACGCAGGTCGAGCAAGGCCGTGAACACTGCCGCCGAGACCGTCGCCTATTTCGACACCACCTTCGAGGAAGCGATGTCGCTGACTCGCGCGGCGCGGGACTATCTGGCGTACCAGCAGAAGGTCGATCTGGCCAAGCTGAGCCCGGTCGGCCGCATGGCGGCGAGTTGCGAGACCATGCGCATGACCGCGCGCATGACCCAGGTGATCGCCTGGCTGCTGGTGCAGAAGGCGGTCCACGCCGGCGATATCACGCGCGAGGAGGCGGCGGAGCCGAAATACCGGCTGTCCGGGCAAGAGGTCTGCGACGACGTCGAGCCGCTCGCCGCCGAGCCGCTGCCCGAGCGCCTGGTGGAGCTCCTGGAAAGCAGCCACCACATGTACCAGCGGGTCGCGCGGCTCGATGCCATGCTGGACGGGAGGCAGGCCTAGACCGGATCAGGTTCGATAAGGTTAGAGCAGGTCGGCGGCGGCGGCGCGGCGGCCAGGCCCGTCAGGTCTTGATGTCGAGGCCCTTGAAGCGCTTCTTGAACTTGGCGACCTGACCGCCGGTATCGACCAGGCGGTGCTCGCCGGTCCACGCCGGGTGGACCTTCGGGTCGATATCCAGGCGCAGCGTGTCCCCGGCCTTGCCGTAGGTCGAGCGCATCTTGTACTCGGTCCCGTCGGTCAGCACCACGGTGATGTCGTGGTAATCGGGGTGGATATCTTTTTTCATGGTTCGGGTCTCCTGGAAGGCGGGCTGTATAGCCGAGCATCCGCGCCGAGGCAAGGCCCCGGCGAGGCACGGCCCGGCGAGGCACGGCCCGGCGAGGCACGGCCTGGCAAGGAGGCGCACAAGGGCGCGGCGCCGGGAAGGGGCGCTGTTGTCGCGCGCGTCCCTTTGCGCTAGTACCCCCATTATGCGTCCCCGCGACTCGATCGCGCCTGGGGCGGCGCCTGGGACGAGGGCACGGGCTTGATACCAAGGACCCCCGAAAGGCAAGAGTTCAGCACCGGATGAGACGAGAATCGGCAGTTCCGCGCGCGCCCGCCACGGCCGAGCGGGCGTCCAGCCGCAAGCTGGGTCAGCTCGGCCGGATCTGGCGCTTCGTGAAGCCGTACCGGCTCCGCGTCGCCGGCGCGGGCTGCGCCGTGGCGGTGGCCGCGGGCACCGTGCTCGGCCTTGGCTTCGGCCTGCGCAAGCTGGTCGACGAGGGCTTCGCCAGCGGCAACGCGGACCTGCTCGACGAAGCCATCTGGGTGCTGTTCGGCGTGGTCCTGTTGCTGGCCGCGGCCAGCTACACGCGTTTCTATCTGGTGTCCTGGGTCGGCGAGCGCGTCGTCGCCGATATCCGCCGCGCGGTCTTCGACCAGGTGATCCGGCTCTCGCCCGCGTACTACGAGGTCACCCGCACCGGCGAGATCCTGTCGCGCCTGACCACCGACACCAGCGTCCTGCAGATGGTGGTCGGCACCTCGGTCTCGATCGCGCTCCGGAACGCGATCATGCTGGTCGGCGGCACGGTGTTGCTGGCGGTGACCAGCGCGCGGCTGACCGGGCTGGTGTTCCTGGTGGTGCCGCTCGTGCTGGTGCCGATCCTGGTATTCGGCCGCCGGGTGCGGCGCCTGAGCCGCGCCAGCCAGGACCGGGTCGCCGATGTCGGCAGCTACGTCGACGAGGCGCTGGGCGCGATCCGCACCGTGCAGGCCTTCGGCCACGAGCCCGTGGACCGGCAGCGCTTCGCAGCCCGCGTCGAGGAGGCCTTCACGACGGCGGTCCGGCGCATCGGCGCGCGCGCCCTGCTGACCGCGGTCGTGATCGCGCTGGTGTTCGGCGCGGTCAGCCTGATCCTCTGGAAGGGCGGGCACGACGTGCTGGCCGGAGAGATCAGCGGCGGCGAGCTCTCGGCCTTCGTGTTCTACGCCATCGTCGTGGCCGGCGCCGCCGGCGCCCTGAGCGAGGTGATCGGCGACCTGCAGCGCGCCGCCGGCGCCACCGAGCGGCTCATGGAATTGCTCGAGACCGAGCCCGACATCGCGGCGCCCGCCGACCCGAAGCCCTTGCCGGTGCCGGCGCGCGGGGCGGCGCGCTTCGAGAACGTGGTGTTCAAGTACCCGTCGCGGCCCGACCGTTCCGCGCTCGACGGCTTCGACCTCGAGGTCCGGCCGGGCGAGAAGCTGGCCATCGTCGGCCCCTCGGGCGCGGGCAAGACCACGGTGTTCCAGCTGCTGCTGCGCTTCTACGACCCGGCCGAGGGCCGGATCACGCTCGACGGGGTCGACCTGCGCGACGCCGACCCGGCGGACCTGCGCGCCCGCATCGGCCTGGTGCCGCAGGAGCCGGTCATCTTCTCGGGCGACGCCTGGGAGAACATCCGCTACGGCAAGCCCGAGGCGAGCGACCAGGAGGTGCGAAACGCGGCGCAGGCGGCCGCGGCATTGGAGTTCCTCGAGCGCTTGCCCGAGGGCCTCGACACTTTCCTCGGCGAGCGCGGCGTGCGCCTGTCCGGCGGACAGCGCCAGCGCGTGGCGATCGCGCGCGCGATCCTGCGCGATCCGGCGGTGCTGCTGCTCGACGAGGCGACGAGCGCGCTCGACGCGGAGAGCGAGCGCGCCGTGCAGCAGGCGCTCGACCGGCTGATGGCCGGACGCACCACGCTGGTCATCGCCCATCGCCTGGCCACGGTGCTCAAGGCCGACCGCATCGTGGTCATGGACCAGGGCCGCATCGTGGCCAGCGGCACTCATGGCGAGCTGATCCAGGCCGACGGCCTCTACGCGCGCCTGGCGGCGCTGCAGTTCGACCAGGCCCACGACATGGCCGCGGCGCCCGCCGGCTAGGGCGGCGGCCGGCTAGCGGGCGCACGGCGAACCACCGCCCGGCCCGTGTTCCGGCCGCGGCCTCGTCTTCAATCGGACTTGCTTTGCTGGCGGTCTTGCCGTGCTCGGATCGGTAAGGCGCCCGCCGGGGGTTCCCTCGGGCACCGGCTTGGCGGTAGGATCCGCGCCTAGTAGCCCTCGCGGTCCATGCGCTTGCGCAGCAGCTTGCGATGCCGGCGTATGGCCTCGGCCCGCTCCCGCTTCTTTCGTGCCGAGGGCTTCTCGTAGCTTCGGCGCAGCTTCATCTCCCGGAAGACGCCCTCGCGCTGCAGCTTCTTCTTGAGCGCGCGCAGCGCCTGATCGACGTTGTTGTCGCGAACCTGTACCTGCACCTTGCCTTCGACTCCCCTTCCTAGTCCAAGCGCGTTCCAATCCGGCCGCATGCCGGCGGCGGGCGAAAAACGGCCCGATTCGAGGACACACAAACCCTCCGCGCCGACCGGAGGCCGGAGCGAGAGCATCTTGGTACCACAAGACGACTCGCCTGTGAAGGCCCAAGTGCCGCGGCGTTAACCCCGGCTAAACCATAAAGTCTTGGGGGTTAAGACCAAAGGTCCCCGCTTTACCGGCGGCACCTTGCGTTCCATATTGGACCCATGGCCATCCTCAAGATCGCCCGCATGGGGCATCCCGTGCTCAAGCGCGTCGCCCAGCCCATCGACGACCCCGGCGCGCCCGAGGTGCGCCGCCTGGTCAACGACATGCTCGATACCCTGGAGGACGCCGGCGGCACCGGCTTGGCCGCGCCCCAGGTCCACGTGCCCAGGCGCGTGGTGCTGTTCTACGTCTCTACCGAACGCGCCCAAAGGGAGAACGGGCGCGAGGACGGCGAGGACGGCGAGGACGCCCCGGACGAGGCCGAGGAGGTGCCGCTCACCGTGCTCGTCAACCCGACGATCGAGCCCCTCACCGAGGAGATGGTGGTCAGCTGGGAGGCCTGCCTGTCGCTGCCCGATCTGGCCGGGCGGGTGCCGCGCTACAAGGCGGTGCGCTACCGCGGGCTCGACCTGCGTGGCGAGGAGATCGTGCGCGAGGCGCGCGGCTTCCATGCCCGCGTGGTCCAGCACGAATGCGATCACCTGGACGGCGTGCTCTACCCGCAGCGCATGACCGACCTGTCGACGCTGACCTTCGCCTCCGAACTGAGGGCCCGGGCGGGCATCGAGGTCGCGGAGGAATAGGCGGCGCGGGCAAAGTGGTGCGAGAAAAGTGGTACGGAGGCAGGAACAGGCGATGGATATCGACAAGACCCGGGCAAAACTGCTCGCCGCGACCTTGGCGCAGGTGCCCTTCGACGGTTGGACCGGACGCGCCCTGCGGGCCGGCGCGGCGGAGGCCGGGCTCGACCCGGCGGGCGCGCTCAACGCCTTCCCCGGCGGCCCGGCGGAGCTGATCGAGTTCTTCAGCGCCGAGGTCGACCGGCGCATGCTGGCGGAGCTGGAGAAACGCGACCTCGACTCGATGAAGGTACGCCAACGCG